>CANHYZ010000092.1 GCA_947464885.1 Flavobacteriales bacterium | reverse complement strand
TTCCAAGGAAAAACCAAATTGTGGTGGTTAAAGAATGCACGGAAATTTTTTGCGACATGGCTTACTCAATCTGCCATGGCCGCTGGTTTGAAGAGGTTTATTCTGAAGCGCGGTTTGGATCAGAAGGATGTTGTTTACTACTCCTATTGGTTTAGCACCTCTGCGGTTTGTTTGGCAATTTTGAAACAACAGGGAGTCATTCCTGGGTTCGTGTGCCGCGCTCATGCGCTGGACTTATACCACGAAGATTGGAAGTCTCCCGATCCCAATATAGTTTCACTTCCATTCAGGTTCTTCAAACAAAGGAATGTGTCGAAAATCTTTCCTATTAGTAATCATGGTTTGTCATACATGCTAAAAACAGTTCCCTCCTATAAACTTGAACGACGATATCTGGGTGTGTTTGATTGTGGATTGAACCCTGAGTCGAAAAGCGCCGATGAGCTTGTTGTTGTATCATGCTCTGGTGTAGATGAACGGAAACGGATACACCTGATTGGTTATGCATTATCTAAACTTAACCGAAAGGCGCGCTGGATTCATTTCGGAGATGGTCCCCTCAAGCAGCAGGCTATTGATTCTGTTACCTCGAATGAAGTTATTCTGGAATACAAAGGACAAACTCATAATAGTGAAATTCGTCGATTCTATGCTGCAAATCACGTTGATTTGTTTGTGAACGTTAGCTCGTCTGAAGGCTTACCTGTGGCCATTATGGAAAGTATGGCGCATGGAATTCCTGCGATTGGAGTGCGTGACTATGGCACTAGTGAAATCGTTGTTGATGGTTATACGGGAGTGTTATTATCAAAAGATTTTTCTCAAGATGATTTGGTGAATGCCTTTCGTCATTTTATCGATTTGCCACATAGCGAATACCGTGTCAACGCGCGAAGGCATTACGAAGAATTTTTTAATGCAGACAAAAACTACACGGCGTTCGCTACTGAACTTGCACAATCAGGCTTTCACAGCTGATGATTCGAACAAACGATCCATCATCGCAGTAACTCGCTTCTCATGCACTTTCGGTGATCCCGTTGCCGGTGAGGCCGAAGCGGCCGGTGATATAATCGTTAGGTTCAAGTCACGCAGGGTGCGCAACATGTAACTCCATGCGCCCATGTTTTCCGGTTCTTCCTGAGCCCAAATCAGCTTGGTGTTCTTACCATAACCCGCAATAATCTCGCGGATGCGCTTCTCAGGCAATGGATACAACTGTTCGACACGCACCACAGCCATGTTGTTGCCTGCTTCTCGTTTTTCTTTCTGTTCGAGGATGTCGTAATAGACTTTACCTGAACACAACACAACAGTGTCCACTTGTTTTGCTGTAACACTTTCGTCAGCGATTACCTCGCGGAAAGAACCGGTTGACATTTCTTCCAGGGTCGAAACGGCTTTCGGATAACGCAATAATTTTTTCGGAGTGAATACAATCAACGGCTTACGGAACTCCTGATGCACCTGACGACGCAAAAGGTGATAGTGATTCGCCGGAGTGGTCGGATTGCAAACAATCATGTTGAGCTCTGCGCACAATTGCAGGAAACGCTCCATACGCGCTGAACTGTGCTCACTGCCCTGTCCTTCGTAACCGTGGGGAAGGAACATGGTGATGCCGTTCATTGTGCGCCATTTATCTTCTGCAGCCGAAATGAATTGGTCGATGATAATCTGAGCACCATTGTTAAAGTCACCGAATTGTGCCTCCCAAATCGTTAGGCCTTGCGGCGTACCGAAGGCATAACCGTAATCAAAACCCAGTACACCATATTCACTCAGCAAAGAGTTGAACACCGTGAACTTTGCTTGTTTTTCACTGATGGTGTTGAGTGTGATAATTTCCTTTTCGCGGTCCTCATCGGTTTTAACCACCGCATGGCGATGCGAGAAGGTACCGCGCTCAACGTCCTGGCCACTGATGCGCACGGGGTGACCTTCCTCCAGCAACGTTCCATAGGCCAGTAATTCACCCATCGCCCAATCGAGCTTATTGTCGTCAATCATCTTGAGACGGTCGGCAAATACCTTCGCCGTTTTAGCGATGAATTTTTCGTCGGAGGGTAATGTGCTGATGCGCTTGGCGAGAGCGGTCAATTTCTTTTTATCGTATACCGTTGAAACACCTTGCTCAAAGTCAGCTTCCGTTGCTTTACGGAAACCTTTCCAGGTTTCTTCCATGAAGTGTTTCACGTGCGCCATTTTCATGCCTTTGGCAATTTCTAATTTGGCGTCGAGCATGGCTTCAAAGCGATTCTTGACCTCAGTTGCGTGATCATTGTCAATCGTGCCTTCTGAAACCAATTGGTTCATGTATATCTCACGCAGTGAAGGATGAGATGCAATCAGCTTATAGAGCGAAGGCTGCGTGAACTTTGGTTCGTCGCCTTCGTTGTGACCGTATTTGCGGTATCCCAGCAGGTCGATGAAAACATCCATGTGGAATTTCATGCGATACTCCAGGGCGATTTTCATGGTTTCAATGACGGCTTCTACATCATCGGCGTTGACGTGAAATACCGGACAAAGCGTCGTTTTTGCTACGTCAGTGCAATAGGTTGATGAACGACCATCGAGGTAATTCGTGGTGAATCCAACCTGGTTATTCGTCACGATGTGAATGGTTCCTCCCGTGCGATAACCATCGAGTAAAGCCATTTGAACGATTTCATACATGATGCCTTGTCCTGCGATGGCCGCATCACCGTGCACGAGCACGGGTACAATTTTGTCTTCGCTATTAAGGTAATGATCAATCTTAGCGCGTGTCAGTCCTTCCACAACAGGATTCACCGCCTCGAGGTGCGAAGGGTTTGGGCATAGGGTGAGGTGAACTGGATTTCCTGCGGGCGTAACGATGTCATTGGAATAGCCGTAGTGATACTTTACGTCTCCATCGAAATTGTCGGAGTCTTCAAACTCCAGCCCTTCGAATTCCGCAAAGACCTGTTCCTGTGGCTTGCCCATGATGTTGGTCAGCACATTCAATCGTCCGCGGTGAGCCATTCCGATGACAAATTCTTTCACGCCCATATCACCACCGGTACGCACCATGTAGTCCATGGCCGGTACCATCGCTTCGCATCCTTCTACACTGAAGCGCTTAGCGCCCACAAACTTGCGATGGATATATTGTTCAAACAGAGAAGCCTTGCTGGCCATCTCTAAAAATTGTTTCTTCTCGTCGGCGCTGAAAGCCGGCTTGTTGACGGCCTCAATACGCTCGCGAATCCATTGAATGCGCTCCGGCGTGCGCACATAGGTGTATTCAACCCCGATGTGTTTGCAATAGCACGCTTTCAGGTGAGCCAGAATGTCGCGCAGTTTTGCCGCCCCCAAACCAACTTCACTTCCGGCCTGAAAAACGGTATCCATATCAGCATCGGTCAAACCGAAGTGCTCCAAATCAAGCGTTGGCAGGTGCTTGCGGCGCTCACGAACGGGATTTGTTTCGGTAAACAAGTGGCCTCGTTGACGGTAACCGTTGATGAGATTGATGACCTTGAATTCCTTGATTACTTCGGAACTAACTGCGCCTGACAATCCATCTCCTGATGGCATTGGCGCAAATTCGGCACGCTGGAATTCGAATCCTTCGAAAAACCGTTGCCATGAACTATCGACTGATGAAGGGTCTTGCTGGTATTGACGGTAAAGCGTCTCTATCGCGTTGAGATCACTGCCGGATAAATAGGAGGAAGCATCCATACTTGATTCAATTTCCGTTTGGGAACGCGAATTTAGCGTTCATATCTGAATTAAACACATTTTTGAGTCGCAGGTTTGCGCGACCTCAAGGACGATAATGCCGTCGCAACCAAACTTTATAGGCTTCACGCTCCAGAATGAGCTGCACCAACAACTCCAGCCGCTCATTGGCGTCGGTTTGCGCCATGGCTTGTTTGATCCGAGATTCAGTGATGTCAATGCGGTAAAGAATCGCTGAGAGGGAGCGACTCATGTGCTCGGATGAATCGTTGAGCACGTGGTGTAGCCGCTCGCGAATCCATTCCAGCGTTGGTGTCTCCGGTATTTCACCGAAAACAAACGGAGGGATGTCTTTGGCAATTTGAGCAGCCAGCGCTCGCAGCAACCCCAAACGATCATCCGCGGAGAGTCCGGTTTGAAATTGTGCTAATTCGAAGCTCTTCATGACTCGAAGGTAGCCATTAGGGTAACTCCCCGTGAAATAGTAGTGTAAATCAATGTTCATGCGCTCGCTTCACTACATTCGCACTTCATTTTTGCTGTTTATGAATTCAAAATCCATGTTCTATCGTTTGAGCGCGCTGGCGTTGCTGCTAATGGCTTGCACAGCACTTTTTGCTCAAGGTACTATCCGAGGCTTTGTGAAGGATGAGGAAACCGGTCAGCCGGTAATCTTCATTTTGGTTGGCTTGGAAGGCACAGCATTCGGAACGCAAACCGATGAAAATGGATATTACACCCTTAGCAAGATTCCCGCGGGAAGCTACACATTGGTGATTAATCAGTTTGGTTTCAAAGAAGTGCGCGAGCAAATTGCAATAGCCGGTGACAAGGTTGTCGCCAAGAATTACTTCCTGATTAAAGATGACCTGGTGATGAATGAGGTTGAAATCAGTGACAAGGGAAGTGCGCAAAAGAATAACGTCAATATTTCGGTGGAATCGATGCGCTCCAAGGATATCAAGCGTATTCCAAGCGTTGGCGGTGCTCCCGACTTAGCACAGGCCCTGACTACGCTTCCCGGATTTATCAGCACAGGTGACCAAGGAGGTCAGATTTATGTGCGCGGAGGATCACCCGTTCAGAATAAGGTTCTTCTCGATGGTATGATTGTCTACAACGCCTTTCACTCTATCGGTCTGTTTTCCGTGTTTGATACCGACATTATCGCCAACGCGGATGTATATACCGGTGGTTTCAGTGCGCAATTTGGTGGACGTATTTCATCGGTTATGGACATCACCACGCGCGATGGTAACAAGCGCGAAATTGATGGTCACGTCGGATTGAATCCCTTCGGTGCCAAAGTGCAGATTGAAGGCCCGCTGCGTAAGCTCAAAGAAAACGGTAGCGGAATTTCGTACGTCCTTTCTGCCAAGAACTCTTACCTCGATCGCAGTTCGAAGTTGCTCTATCCCTACATCAATGAAGGAAATGGTCTGCCGTTCAACTACACCGATATCTATGGTAAAATGTCGTTCAGCGGCTCCAACGGCTCCAAGTTCAACGCCTTCGGATTTAGCTTCAATGATGGCGTAAGCAGCTACAAGCAGCTAGCCTCGTTGAATTGGAAAAACAATGGCGGCGGTGGAAATTTTGTCGTTGTGCCTGCAAGTTCTTCCGTGCTCATCAGTGGGAACTTCGCCCGCAGCCAGTATGAAATCGTCATGAGCGAAATCAACAACCCTGATCGCTACAGCAAAATCAATAGTTTCAATTTTGGTCTTGATTTCAAATACGGTATCAAAAACGACGTGCTGAAGTATGGTGTTGAGGTCGTTGGATTTTCAACGGATTTCAAAACCTTCGCACTGCTCGACAATACTCAAATCGTGCAAGTCACGCAAAACACAACAGAGCTCAACACCTTCTTCGATTACAAAATGAATCGTGGAAAATGGGTTGTTGAACCGAGTATCCGTTTTCAGTATTATGGAACACTCAGCGTGTTTTCTCCGGAACCACGCCTGGGTGTGAAATTCCGTGCAACCGAACGTTTCCGCTTGAAGGGAGCAATGGGTAAGTACACACAAAACCTGATGGCGACCAATAGCGACCGTGATGTCATCAACTTGTTTTACGGATTCCTTGCCGGACCGGAAGATCTGCAATCGGAATTCACCGATGAAAACCTGGAGCAGCGCCGCATCGACAACGTGCTTCAAACAGCCCGTCACTACGTAGCCGGTTTTGAATTCGACATCACCGATCGCTGGAACCTCAACGTGGAGGGCTATTACCGCGACTTCCGTCAATTGACCAACGTAAACCGTAATAAGATTTACGAAAATGGCTCAGGTCAGAATACCGATAAGCCTGAAGAATTGACCCGCGAGTATGTTATCGAAACCGGAAAGGCTTACGGAACAGACGTCGTATTGAAGTACGAAGACAAAACGTATTACGTGAACCTCGTGTATTCGATTGCCAAGGTTCAACGTTGGGATGGATACCGTTACTACTCGCCGGTATTCGACCGTCGTCACAATCTCAATTTGATTGGTACGTACCTATTCGGCAAAGAGAAGTGCTTCGAACTCTCAGCGCGCTGGAACTTGGGTAGTGGATTGCCATTCACGCAAACCCAAGGCTTCTACAGTGGTCAAGGTGTGTCGCAAGGCATCAGCTTGGATTACCTCTCCAACAACAGCCAGTTCCTCAGTGTTCAGTATGCTGATCTCAATGGCGGTCGTCTGCCGTATTACCATCGTTTGGACGTGAACCTGAAGCGTACGATCAAGCTAAACAAGAACAGCACGTTGGAATTGAATGCAGGCGTAACGAATCTCTACAACCGTGCAAACGTGTTCTACATTGACCGCGTTACCGGAGAGCGCATCGATCAATTGCCATTCCTGCCAACAATCGGAGTTGATTTTACATTCTAAGGAAGGTTATTCGAACGGAATATTTTCGAGAAGACCGTTGACAACATTCAGCGATGCTCCCGTGTTGAAGCTGATTAAGGAGGCGTCGAAACCTGCTGTAAGCCTGTGACCGGTCGTATCCAGAATGGTGATGGAACCCGAAGGCATGAATCCTCCGTCATAAACAACTGTATCCGCTAGGACGCGAATTATGTTCGAGTCGAAATTCATCTGATAGGAACCGGGGGCAAGGTCGTCAACCAAAATAAACATCTGACGACCGAGCAAATCCTGACACGAAAATTCGTGCACTTCCAGGAGTGAATCGTAAGCGTATTGAAAGGTCGTGCTGTCGCCGTAGAACGCCGGAAATCCCTCCAGCTCGGCAAACCAGCTCATTTCGATAACCTCCGGCAGGGTATCCTGAGGCTCTTCATTGTTGTCGTTGGGAATGCTGTCTTGAACTTCTTCAGGCAGCGCTTGCGTGGGTGAGTAGTTGGTTAGATCATCATCTTGTACACAACTGCTGAAAGCGCAAATGCTAAAAGCGAACAAACCTATTAGAGTGGGGCGGGAAAAAAGTCTCATGGCATTTAAATTACAACGAAGCGACAACCGTTTTTGATTTTAACTGTTTTCCAAAGGTACAACTATGTTAATTTCGACTCGATTTTTCAATACACATACAAATCACAATTGCATAATGGCAAACAAGTATCAAGCACAGATTGACGCCTTCATGGCCGAAGTCAAAAGCAAAAACCCTAATGAGCCTGAGTTTTTGCAAGCGGTGCACGAGGTGGCCGAAGCGGTCATTCCTTACATCGAAGAACACACGAAGTATAAAACAGCGAAGGT
>CANHYZ010000091.1 GCA_947464885.1 Flavobacteriales bacterium | reverse complement strand
TGTACTTGGTCCACTTTTGATCAATTGAACCGTCAGGTATTTTCGAATTGAGCTCCATAGTTGATTTGGTGCTTTTTTACTTCCGTGATTAATTATTGAATCCAACCCATATACATGCTCACCGGCATAGCGGCGAATACGGTCGGTATAACTACACTGAACAAGTCTCCGACAAAGGCGATTCCTCCTTTGTACTTCGTGTAGTTCAAGCCCAGCGACTGAAACGCGCTGCGGAATCCATGCAATAAGTGCCAGAATAGTGAGATGCATCCCAATACATAGATGATCACTACCCAAAGGTGACTGAATACAAATTTCATTTCACCATACAGATCTTCGTACTTGTGTCCTTGGAAATACACGTGCGTCGGCTCAATCGTTAGCCCGGTGATGCGGGTTCTCAGCCAAAAGTGATACAAGTGTAAAATCAGAAAGAGCAGAATCAAGGTGCCGAGGATGGCCATACTGCGTGAATACCAGTTGCTGCTTGCAGAGGGCTTTTCATAAGCATACTTCACCGGACGTGCCGCACGGTTTTGAAAGAAAAGCATCAAGCCGTCTACTACGTGAGCCAACAGGCCGGCAAACAGGACAATCTCCATGGTGCGAATAATGATATTCGTTCCCATGAAGTGCGCACCTTGGTTGAACAACATTCCGCCATCGTTGGCGAAGATTAAGGCGTTCAGTGCACAGTGGACTAGCAGAAATGAAATCAGGAAAAGACCGGTGATCGACATCCAGACTTTCTTCATCAGCGAACTTCCAAAAAGGCTTTTGGACATATAGCGTGGTTTTTGTTTGAAAATGTTGCGCGAATTTACGCTTCACAAAGTAAACTAGAAACCGCGTTCCACAATTTAGGTTCATTCGAGATAAGTGGAAATTGCCTAGCCGTAAACGCTGAATCAGGCCTTTCCGGTGCTGCCAAAACCGCCGGCTCCACGCACGGTCTCATCCAGCGTTTCAACTTCAGTCCAATGGGCCTGCTCATAGCGGGCGATAACCATTTGCGCTACGCGGTCGCCATCATGGACTTGAACTGTGCTGTTCGATAGATTTACGAGGATAACCTTGATTTCACCGCGATAATCGGCATCGATCGTACCCGGTGAGTTCAACACCGTCAGCCCCTGTTTGGCGGCCAGACCACTGCGGGGTCTGATCTGAGCCTCAAAACCTTCCGGTAACGCGATGTACAAACCCGTTGGCACAATCGCGCGCTCGAGCGGTCCGAGCTGAATCGGCTCCTCCAGGTTTGCCCGAAGGTCCATGCCCGCTGCCTGCCCGGTTTCATAGGCCGGCAGCGCGTGTTTGGATCGGTTAATAATCGGAATGTGAGGCATGATTTATTTACCGTTAAATACAGGCTTGCGTTTTTCCAGAAATGCCGTTGTGCCTTCACGAAAATCTTCGGTTCCGAAGCAACGACCAAACTCGCTGATTTCGCGATTATAGCCATTCACACCATCGCGGAAGCCGGCATTCACTGATCGAATAGCAGCGCTGATTGCTGTGGGTGAATTCTTACCAATCTTAGCAGCGAGTTCACCGGCTTTGGCCATGAGATCGGCTTGTGGAACGACCTCATTCACCAATCCCCATTGAAGCGCCTGCTCAGCATTCAGCATGGCCGCGGAGGTAATCATTTCCATCGCTTTGCCCTTTCCTACGAGCTGAGCCAATCGCTGAGTGCCGCCATACCCCGGAATAACACCTAAGGTAACTTCCGGCAAACCCATCTTGGCGTTGTCTGATGCAATGCGCATATGGCACGACATCGCAAGCTCAAGTCCTCCACCGAGCGCGAATCCATTCACCGCAGCAATGACAGGTTTGCTCATATTCTCAACGAAATCGAATAACAACTTGTGACCAAGCGCACTCAATAAACGTCCTTGTTCAACACTGTAATCGGCGAATTCCTTGATGTCGGCTCCCGCAACAAATGCCTTCTCGCCACTTCCGGTGATGATGATAACACGCACCTCGGCATTTACATCGGCCAATGAAAGGGCCTTATTCAATTCGTGGATGGTTGCACTGTTGAGCGCATTGAGCTGAGAGGGACGATTGATGGTAATCGTCATCACACCCTCTTGGGTGGAAATGATCAAATTTTCGTAAGCCATAACTAAGTGTGAATAGGCGGCTAAGATATTCTTTCGACGGTGAACTCGCCTCGCAAAAGTCAAGTTTCATCGCAGCACCACAACATGGCCGTTGAGCTCCGTGCGCCGCTCGAGTGAGTCGAAGAAAATAACCCAGTTATAGACCTCTGTGGATACAAAATAGTCACTCGGACCCTGCCCGAGCCATGGCTCATCCATATCCTTGGTTTCAAAAACCAAATTGCCCCATCGGTCAAAAATCAACAGATGAAAACCCGTTGGTTTGATGCCGCCTACCGAGAACACGTCATTGACACCGTCGCCGTTTGGGGTAAACGAATTGGGAACATAAATGGGAAAATATGGGCGGACCGTCACCGAATCCTCGTTCACACAGCCGTATTCATCTGTAATAGCCAAATGATAAACCGTAATGGAGGCCGGTGATGCCAGCGGTTGCTCACACGTGTCGCAACTCAAGCCCTCGCTTGGCCACCAATAGCAGGGAAAGCCCAGTGCGTTGCCATACAGCATCACACTATCCGGCGCATTGAAGTACGCGTCGGGGCCGGCCTCTATATCGGCAACCGGAAATACGAACACGTCGACCGATGCCGTCGATGCACAATTGAAGGCATCATATCCGGTCACTTCGTATGTGGTCGTGGTGGTTGGAAACAACATAACCATACTACCATCCGAAGAAGCGCTGAACTGTGCCGGACGCCAGTAATACTCCACCGCTCCCGAGGCAAAAGCCGCGATTGAATCACCTGTGCAGATACTTCCTCCGCCCCAAGCTGTCACAAGCGGATGAATCACATTGATCTGCACCTCATCGACTCCCGTTCCGCACGGGTTTGCAATCGTCACCTGGTAAAGCGTTGTATCCGAGGGGGAAGCAACGGGATCTTGAAGAAGGTCATTGTTCAATCCCTGGGCCGGATACCAACTCCAGCTGCTGCCGGGCAAGGCTTGCAACTGAACAGACTCTCCTTCGCATAGCGAAATGTCAGGATAGATTTGTCCGCCGGGCAATGTGTTGAACACGTTCACCACAACCTGTGCATCATCCTCACAACCATCGGCGTTGGTTGCCGTAACGATGTATGTTGCTGAGGCCGTTGGTGTACAAATCGGATTGGCAACCGTCGCATCATCCAAATAGGTCGAAGGCGTCCAATTGTAAGTGCTGCCGCCTGTTGCGACAAACTGTGCCTGTTGTCCGACACAGAGATCAAACGTATTCTGCACTTGCACATCCACCGAACTCACGGTTATCTCTACACTGAGTGTTTCAGCATCACAAACGTTTTCATCCACCACGTAATACGTTGTTGTGGTCGTTGGCGTGGCTATCGGATTAGGTATGTCCAGCGCCGACAACGTAGCGTTCGGCAGCCAGTGCAGACTAGGGCTTCCCGAAGCTTGCAGTTGTATGTTCTGACCCAGACAAATCAGGTCATCGGCTTGAATCGTGGGGGCTACATCGGGAACAACTTCAAGCTCAATCGTGGTGGTGTCCGAGGTAACACAAAGCGCATTATCGGAACCGATGAGTTGAATGGTGTAACTGCCTCCGGCACCAAACTGATGCACGGGTTCCGTTAGATTGCTCGTTTGCCCATCACCAAAATCCCATTCGAACGTCGACGCACCTGTGGTGGTGTTTTCAAACGCGACATTTTCTCCAACACAAACTTGCGTTGGTCCATTAATCGATGCTTCCGCTTGTACCGAGCTGAGGTCAAAACGGAAGACAGCGAGGTTACAACTTTGGCTGTCGTTGGTATTGCTCCACGCAGATGGTGTTGTCGGAAAATCATCGTTGCCGCCCGTACCCGAGGTTGCACCGGATGCGCACCCCGCGCAGACCGCATGATAGACTGAACCGTTTTTATCAAAGCGCGATGTGCCTCCGTCAACGTGTTCTTTGGAAACGTTTCCACCTAAAAAAGATCCGTACAACAAACCGGTTGCATCGGGATTGAGAACACCCAAATAAAAATCGCTGCCATCGGTGGTGGATTGAAAAGCATCAGATGTAGTCGGGAATCCGGTGGTCGTGCTTTCTTCCGCCTTGCAATCATTCAAAGCTCCCGAGCACCAGTTTGAATTGGTAAAACCGCCCCAACCACTGAAGTAAATCTGCTCGCAGTTACTCACCAAAAAGGCTGTAGGAGAAATATCAATCGCACCGCTATTGCCGGTCCCAATCGTGGTATTCCAGATGAGCTGATCAAGAGTCGGCGAATACTTGGAAATGAATTGCCCGCTATTCGGTTGTCCATAACAGCCTGCGGTAATCGACATGGTACCGGTGGTTTGGCCGTAGGCATAAATGTTACCGCTGTTGTCAGACTGTGCAAAATAGACCTGATCATACGCCATAGTTCCCAGCAGCGTTCCGCCGACAAGTCCGAAATTCGAAGGGTCAAGCAGCGCGATAAACCCATCGGTTTCACCACTGAAAACACCATCAACTGCATTAGGAGATACAAGTGGGAAATTGACACTCTGTGTGCCTCCGGCAACAATAAGCTGACCTGCAGGATTGAACTCTACACCGTAACACGCATCTGCGCCACTGCCGCCAATATACCTGGCCTCTAGCAGCGTATTCAAACCCGGTGAAAGCATCACTAAGACGCCGTCGCATGGACCGCCACCATAGCTTCCGCTCGTTACAGGGAAATCCTCACTTCGCGTTACTGAAGCGATGATGACGTTATCATTTTCATCCACGTTGACTTCACCGCGAAAGGCATCACCATAATTGTAAAACAGTTGATCCGCGTAATTCAATCCATCGCTGCCGTAGCCTCCGATAAATGTTGAAGCCATCAAGGAGCCATCGGTTCCGAGCTTCGCCAAAAACATGTCACAGCCGTTGGGATGACTGCTTGTGAAAAAATCCTGCATGGATAAACTTGGACCACCGATAAAAGCCGATTGATAAGCTCCCGACAGCGCGGGGTAATCAGCGCTTCCTGTTGCACCAAAGAGGATGATGTTGTCCTCGCTGTCAACGACCAGACTATGCGGAGTTTCCTGCAAACTTCCTCCGATATAAGTGCTGTAGAGCAAGGTGGATCCGTCGGATGAAAACTTCGAAACGGCCATATCCATATAATTTCCAGGAGCTCCATTAAACGACGAAGAAAACGCACCTACTGTTGTAGGATAATTCTCTGCAAACACAGCAGCACCGGCAATCAGATTACCCTGTGAATCGTCGCAAGCGGTGAATCCCCAGCTATTGGCGGGCGAACCAATAAACGTCGAGAAAGCCACTTCGGGATCGATGATCAGTGGCTTGCTTTTGTCATAGGCGCCAACCTCATAAGAGAGCACATTGTTGCGCATGCGATAATCACAGGGCACCTCCACCATTTGGCCATTCACCAATTGGTAAGCGAAAGGTTGCTTTTCGATGATTGTCTGAACAGACGTTTCGATCACGACCTCCACACCTTCAGGGGATTTTCGAAGTTGCCACGCAGCGCCTTCTAAGGCTAATCGAATGTCGTCGGGATTGCCGCCGGGCTGAACAATCCAATCGTATTTCAAATGGCTTCCCGAACTATAGACCACCATATCCACTTGCGGATACACGTGGCTTACGTTTCCGCGCGCAAACACTCGGCAATCGCGCGCATGATGCTGAGGGTTGTTTCCGAGAAAGTAATGATGGCGCTGTGGCAGGGCGTGGGTGAACTCCGGAGCTCCACCGGTTGCCCCGAGGAACTTCAATCGATAATGGTGCCCGTGGAGTTCCTGTGTTTGCTCTTGCTTTGAAACACCATGCAACTTGCGAATTTCATCCGGATTGTAGACGGTGTAGGTCAGTGCATCACGTTCCGTCCATAAGGTACCGGCCCCAAGGGTTGTTTTGAAGTACACCTGGTCGGGCCATTGCCCCTTGTTCTCCACAAAATCAGGCTGTGCCCACAGCAGCGGCCTCGCCATGAGGGCAACAACGAAAAACAGCAGATATGATTTGTTCTGCAAGAGCCGCATGAACCTTAGCCTGAATGGCCACTCAAATATCGACATGCAACGACGAACACAAAAACGAAAATTTCGTGAAACTCAGATTCCGCCAAAAGCGTGAATCAGGCTCAGGATTGAACAAATGGCCAATCCGTAGAAAAAGAAAGGCGCTACCAGCGACACGCGGTAATTGGCAAACCAATATCCCAACAAGAACGCCACGGGCAACAGCAACGCGCTGATCAGCCATTTGAAGAGCAGGATGTAGGCCAGGAAGTAAGCTAATACCATCATCAGGGCCATGATCATAAAAATGGTCCGAATGCCCTTCGATTTGTTGGAAGAACGCTCGGCCAGAAATAAATACCGAGGTAGCGCAAAAACCAAGGAGGCAAGGGCGGTAAAGACAAATACCTTGGTGGTCCAGTGCCAATCCATAAAGTAAGACTGTGCATCAAAGCTGAGCACTTTCCTGAATAGAATCAATTGATCCAGATGATCTCGAAAAAACAGCCACGATATCCAGTAAGCGAAAGGAACGGCAAAGGCCATAACGGGCAAGATGTATTCCCGCCATTGGAAGGCCCTTGTGATGATGGTGCAAAGCCACACGCCCACCAGAAGAATCAAAAAAGGCGGAAAGAAAACAGCGCTCATTCCGTACCAGAAACCGGCTTCAAAATATTCGGCGAGAACACGCGGCTGCAGGAAAATCTTCAGGTGACGGTTGAGCCCGAGTAGTGCAAAAACATTGGCCAGGAGCAAGGGCACTGAAAGTTGAATCAATGATAGCGTGGTGGCCATCATGGCATACATCAGCGCCGGGATAAAAACCGGTGTGTTGTAAAATTCATGGCGATTAAAAACAACGTTGGACAGGATTGCCCCGGCAAGAATGAGTACCGTTACCAATCCGCCTAGCGACCAGGGCGAGACGTACACGGATTTCATCATAAAATCGGCCGGAAAACCAACGTCGACAGGAATCAACACCCCCTGTAGCGCCGCCAAAAAGACCACCACCACGACCGTGATAGGGATAAAAACCAGCGAAAGCGGTTGATTCGAGGCGTACGTTCTTAAAATCATTTCAACAGGATACGGGCAACAAAAATGATGGTAAGCGTAGGTGTATTGACCAACCTCGTTTAGATTTGCAACACAATTTTTCAACCATGAACCTGCAAAGCATCCTCCGCCCAATAGCCGACGGCTTCCAGTGGACTTTCAAAAACATCATCGACCCAATTGGTCCGACCATGAATTGGATTTGTATTGTGTTCGGCTTCCTGGCTATTCTGTACTGGCTCCGCCGTCAGAAAAACTACACTGCCAAAGCCATTAAAGAAGGCACAACTGTTTAAGAATTCCCTTTTTACCGGATATAACCCCGTCGGTCACGATGGGGTTTTTTTTTAGGGGAAGGATTATAGGATTGTAGGATTACAGGATGATAGGGGGGGTGTTTTTTCACGCAAAGATCGCAATGAGAAAATACCGCAAAGCTCGCAAAGAAATCCTTCGGCAT
>CANHYZ010000090.1 GCA_947464885.1 Flavobacteriales bacterium | reverse complement strand
ACGACTGCACCTCGGTGACGTTGATCGGCGAACTGACGAAAGTCTATCCCCGCTCCATTGAAAACGCGCAATCTTTGTAAGCTTCATGGAAATTAGGGCCGTCAAACAACGCTTTGAAATCATCGGTAATTCGCCGATGCTCAATCGCGCCTTGGACATTGCCGTGCAAGTAGCCGCGACCAATATGTCGGTGCTGATCAACGGTGAAAGCGGAACGGGAAAGGAGAATATTCCAAAAATCATTCACGCCTACAGTGCGCGCAAACATGCGCCTTACATCGCCGTCAACTGTGGCGCTATTCCGGAAGGCACCATCGACAGCGAGCTGTTTGGTCATGAAAAAGGATCTTTCACAGGCGCCACCGAGGCGCGGAAAGGCTATTTCGAAGAGGCTAATGGTGGAACCATTTTTTTGGATGAAGTCGCCGAGCTTCCACCGCAAACGCAAGTAAGACTGCTGCGTGTATTGGAAACGGGTGAATACATCCGCGTGGGTTCATCCAAAGTGCAAAAGACGAACGTCCGCGTCGTGGCGGCTACGAATGTGGATTTCAGCGAGGCCATTCAGCGCGGCAAGTTCAGAGAGGATTTGTTTTACCGCTTGAATCAGGTTCCGGTTTTTCTGCCACCCTTGCGCGAACGCAAGGAGGATATCGCGCTTCTCTTCGCCAAATTCACGACAGATTTTGCCGAGAAATACAAAATGCCGATCCTTCAACTCACTGATGACGCCCGCGAATTGCTCGTCAGTTATTCATGGCCCGGCAATATCCGTCAATTGAAAAATATCACCGAGCAGATCAATGTGCTCGAGCAAAACAGGCTGATTAACGCTGAAACGCTGAGCTATTATCTGCCGCATGAAGATTTCGGAAACCGCGGCATGATTGTATCGTCCAACGGCACCGGCACAAATAATTTCTCCGAGCGGGAAATCCTTTACAAGGTTCTGTTCGACATGAAAAACGACCTCAATGATTTGAAAAAACTCGTTGGCGGTATGATGCAGTCCGGTGTGGATTTCGCTCAAGATGCAGGGAATGCCGAGTTGGTGCAGCGTGTATTCTCAGGTGAAAATGCCAACGCCCTTCAACCCAACGGAGCTCCTTCTCAAGGTATGCTCAGGCTTCCGCAAACAACGGTGACACCTGCCGGTGGCGGTCCGGTTATCGAAGTAGAAGAAACACTTTCGCTTCAAAATTCAGAGCGTGATTTGATTGAACGCGCGCTCAAGAAGCATCGTAATAAACGCAAATACGCAGCAGAGGAACTGGGTATTTCCGAAAGAACACTTTACCGAAAAATCAAAGAATACAATTTAACCAAGTGATTCGACGCGCCCATTTCATCGGACTCTTTCTTGGTCTGTCGATGCTGACGGCATGCGGCATCTATTCTTTTACCGGCGGTCAGTTTAGCGGTGCGAAAACCTTTTCGGTAGATTTTTTCAAACCACAATCGGCCATGGTAACGCCGCTGTATGCGCAGCGTTTCACCGAATCCTTGAAAGACTTACTCCTTGCGCAGAGCCCTTTGAAGCTGATTGAATCCAACGGTGATCTTCAATTTTCAGGCATTGTGACCGACTACCGCACTGCGCCTGTCGCCGTGCAATCGGGAGCAGCCGAAACCGCATCGCTCAACCGACTTACGATTACCGTCAAGGTGAAGTATGAGAATACGGTCGACAACACCCTTAGTTTTGAAAAAACATTTACGAAGTTTGCGGACTTCGATGCCAATAAAGACTTATTCACCATTGAGGAAAGTCTGTGGTCGCTAATCAACGAACAGCTGACTCAAGAAATTTATAACGCCAGCGTCGGCAATTGGTAACTATGCGAAAGGATACGCTCCATAATGCCATTCAGCAACCCGGATTAATTTCCGAGGATCAGCTGCGTGAACTCCGCGAAACGGTGGACCGCTATCCTTTTTTCGGGGCTGCGCAAGTGGCACTTTCCCAGGCATACCGCGAATTTGGAGACCACCGATTCACCGATCAGTTATCCAACGCCGCTATTTACACCTCCAATCGAACAGCGCTTTACCAACGATTCAGGAAAGAGCGCGAGGTTGAACTCCAGTCATGGGTAGAGCCCTCTGAGAAAAACAGCGAAGTGTTGGGTAGTCTGGCATCGGCTATTGTTGAGCAGGAAGACACCCCGGTTTCGCGTGTTCCAATCGCGGAGCCACCCGTGCAGGCGCCTGCTGAGCCATTAGCTCCGACCATTGTTGTGCTCGAAAAGCCCGTTGAACATGAGCATACAGCAGAACCTGAAGCTGTGACGGTCAAAGTTGAGATGCTGGAAACCCTGGATGCACAGATTTTGGTGGATGCCGTCAGCAAGAGCATTGAACTTGAGGTTCAACCTGAGACGGAAGAACAACAGGAAGAAGCGGAACCGTCAACGGAGGCATGGATTCCCGAAGATGAAAACAGTTATGCAGCCCTGATTCACCGTCGAGCACAGCGGCTCAACGCGGGATTAGCGAAAACGGAAGCACCCGATGAATTCGAGGGGTCGACAAACCCTGAAGATGACGATTTGCCGGCGTTTCAATCCACGCCGTTGTCGCATGGCATTCAACGGATTCAAACTACGGGAGCCAAGGATCACCAGCGTGCTCTCATCGACCGTTTCATTCGCACGGAACCTCATATTGCACGGGGGAAAGCGGGGGAATATCAACCCGGCAACCTGGCCAAAGACAGTTTGGAGGAAGACTTTAGTTTTGTAACCGAGACTATGGCCGTTTTATTCGCCAAACAGGGTAAATTGGACAAGGCGCGCAAAGCTTTCCGCAAATTGATGGAACAACATCCCGAAAAAAGTATTTACTTTGCAGCCCAATTAAAAAATTTAGAACAATTTAAAAAATAAGTTCATGGCATCGCTCATCGTTATTCTCATTGTGATTATTGCGCTTCTGCTCGCCCTTGCAGTATTGGTTCAAAACCCCAAAGGCGGCGGCTTGGCTGTAGGATTTCAGGGTGCCACACAAGTTGGCGGCGTTCAACGCACAGCTGACTTTCTTGAAAAAGCAACATGGTATTTGGGTATTGCCCTTTTTGTGCTTTGCCTGATTTCAGCCCGCTGGTATACCAGCTCTGCGATCAGCGAAGGCGGTTCAGAGCCTGCGGCTACTGAGCAAACGCAAGAACAGCCTGCTGAACAAGCACCGGCGGAAGGTCAGTAATCCCTTTTGAATCTCATTGAAAATGTCAGTGTGTCTTACAACACTGACATTTTTTTTGTCTATACCTGACAAAATATTCAGTATCCGTCCTTGGCACAAAAGGTGACTACGGCGGCGCGTCAAACAATTTCAATTAACCGATAAAATACATTTCATCATGTCAGTCAACGTGAAACCCCTTGCAGACCGCGTGCTCGTTGAGCCCAGCGCTGCAGAAACAACTACAGCCAGCGGCATCATCATACCGGATACAGCGAAAGAAAAGCCACAGCGCGGAACAGTAGTAGCAGTGGGCGCGGGCAAAAAGGATGAGCCCATGACCGTTAAATCAGGCGACACCGTGCTTTATGGAAAATATTCAGGTACAGAAATCACGGTAGACGGCAAAGAGTACCTTATCATGCGTGAATCAGACATTTACGCAATCGTTTAAACCAAGTATTAATCACAACCGATTAAAGAAAAACAACCATGGCAAAAGAAATCACTTTTAATACCCACGCACGTGAAAAGCTCAAAGCTGGAGTAGATGCGTTGGCCAATGCAGTTAAAGTAACCTTGGGTCCGAAGGGCCGCAATGTGGTTATTGATAAAAAATTCGGCGCACCGCACATCACCAAAGACGGTGTATCGGTAGCCAAAGAAATTGAGTTGAAAGACGCCATTGAAAACATGGGTGCTCAAATGCTCAAGGAAGTGGCGAGCAAAACCGCGGATATTGCCGGTGATGGAACGACCACAGCTACCGTTCTGGCACAAGCCATCGTAACAGCCGGTTTGAAAAACGTAGCCAGCGGTGCAAATCCAATGGACTTGAAGCGCGGAATCGATAAGGCGGTGGAAGCCGTTGTTGCTGACTTGAAAAAGAATTCGAAGACCGTTGGTAATGACTATGAGAAGATCAAGCAGGTCGGTTCAATCTCGGCCAACAATGACGAAGCTATCGGAACACTGATTGCAGACGCCATGGCGAAAGTGGGCACAGAAGGCGTTATCACCGTTGAAGAAGCAAAAGGCACTGAAACCGATGTGAAGACTGTAGAAGGTATGCAGTTCGATCGCGGATACCTCTCTCCTTACTTCGTGACGAGTGCAGAGAACATGGAAGCTGATTTGGAAAACGCTTTCATTTTGATTTATGATAAAAAGGTAAGCACAATGAAGGAACTCCTTCCTGTGCTCGAGAAGACTGCACAAACAGGTCGCCCTCTGCTCATCATCGCAGAAGATGTAGACGGTGAGGCATTGGCTACGCTGGTGGTCAACAAAATTCGCGGAGCCCTGAAAGTGGCAGCGGTGAAAGCACCAGGTTTTGGCGATCGTCGTAAGGCCATGTTGCAAGACATCGCGATTCTGACCGGTGGTCAGGTCATCAGCGAAGAAACCGGTCTGAAACTGGAAAACGCTACACTTGAAGATTTGGGCCGTGCTGAAAAAATCACGGTAGATAAAGACAACACCACGATTGTAAACGGTGTTGGCAGCAAAGAGGCCATTCAGGCGCGCATTGGTGAAATCAAAGCGCAAATCGACAAGACTACATCGGATTACGATCGCGAGAAGTTGCAGGAGCGTTTGGCGAAGCTCGCGGGCGGTGTTGCTGTATTGTACATCGGGGCGGCTACTGAAGTCGAAATGAAAGAGAAAAAAGACCGCGTGGATGATGCATTGCATGCTACACGTGCCGCAGTTGAAGAAGGTATTGTTCCCGGTGGTGGCGTTGCGTTGATTCGTTCAGGTAAGGCTCTTGACAAATTGAAGGGTGCCAACGACGACGAGCAAACCGGTATCGCTATCATTTCTCGTGCGATTGAAGAGCCATTGCGTCAGATTGTAGCCAACGCCGGTGGCGAAGGAGCTGTAATCGTCAACAAGGTTCGTGAAGGTAAGGATGACTTCGGATATAACGCGCGCACAGAGGTGTTTGAAAACCTCATTGAAGCGGGTGTTATCGACCCAACTAAAGTTGTTCGTGTTGCTCTTGAAAACGCGGCATCTATCGCCGGTATGTTGCTGACCACTGAGTGTGTGATTAGCGATATCAAGGAAGATGCTCCGGCTATGCCTCCAATGCCGGGCGGCGGAATGGGTGGAATGATGTAAGAACTACAAAAAGAACTATAGAAAAAGGGTCGTCGAGAGGCGACCCTTTTTCGTTTTTCCACATTGCCATTCACCATCAAGATACCCCTGTTGATTGTCTGTGTTCACGGTCGCATTAAATCAGCTGCAAAAACATAATTTGGCTTTAGCCAAGGAAGCTTGTTCTACCGAATATCAGCTTTCAAGGTCATCGATTACAACACAAGATGAAAAACAAATTTCTCGCCCTTCTGGCAGCCATACTGGTGTCACTCAGTTCGTTTGCTCAACTTCCGAATAATTCACCCGCTGCAGACTTCACCATAACCGATCAGTTTGGGGTTCAGCATAATTTGTACAGTTACCTCGATCAAGGGTATACCGTCTTTTTGCAGGTATCAGCCAGCTGGTCAGGGCCCGACTGGGGTTACCACACTAGCGGTGCCATGGAAGACCTTTATTTCAATCACGGACCGATAGGTGCTGCCGGAGTTTCTGCTTCAACAACAAACGAGATCATGGTAATATTCATTGAAGGAGATGGCTCTACCACCAATGAGGAAATGGCCGGTGGTGCAGGGAGCCAAGGCAATTGGTACGGTCCGGGAACTTCCGGAATAACCATCGATTTTCCCATGGCCAATCCCGTTTCATCTCTCACGGATCAAATTAATACGGACTATGCCATTAATTACTTTCCCACCATTTATCGCATTTGCCCCAATCGTCTTGTGACCGAAGTTGGACAACTCGACGCGACTGGCCTGTATGCAACTGTAGACGCCTGTCCGGCACCGGCTTCATTCAACACCGACCCCGCTATTTTAAACTATAACGGAGATCTCGCAACCTGCGGCTCGGTGAACGTTTCTGCAACCTTACAGAACTACGGACTGCTACCTCTCACCTCTTGCACCTTTACTGCAACAGGCGGCACGGTGCCGATTACCTATACCTGGACCGGATTTTTAAATACGTATGAAATCGCTACAGTCAATATTGGTACGGTCACCATGACTGGTTCTGGAAACTTGAACGTGGCTATCACTTCATTCGATCAGGATAACAGCAATAGTGACGTCAGCGCGCCTATATCTTTTGCCAATGATGGTACAACGCATTTTGTTATTGATATTCTTTTCGATAACTGGCCTGAGGAATGTTCATGGGAAATTACGGATGAGAGCGGAGGCATTGTGACCAGTGCTGATTATTCCATCAATTTGCCGGCAGATAACTCCACCGTCACTGAACATGTATGGTTGCCTTCGTTAGGTTGTTACAAGTTCAGTGTATTTGATGCCTATGGTGACGGTTTACAAGGCTCGCTTTTCGGCGGTACCGACGGGGCAATCTCCGTGCGCACTCTTTCACAAAACGGAAGTGTCTTCAGCAATGTTTGGAACTACAATGGCGACTACTATTACAGTGAAGCAGAAGCAAAGTCAAATGTCATTATCGAGGTAACCACTTCGGGTTGTGCAAATCCACAA
Organism: Flavobacteriales bacterium; assembly: GCA_947464885.1. Taxonomy (GTDB): domain Bacteria; phylum Bacteroidota; class Bacteroidia; order Flavobacteriales_D; family Sanyastnellaceae; genus JAIBBG01. Next base: position 890 of record CANHYZ010000090.1, on the reverse strand, counting down.
GCCTGTAACTACAATCCCGGAGCGACAACCAATGATGGCTCCTGTGTTTTTACGGGCACCGCATGTAATGACAACAATCCGAACACACTTTATGATCAGTTTGATGATAACTGTGAGTGCACGGGATTCTATGTTCAAACCGATTGCGCTGATGAGATTTTTATCTCCGAATATGTGGAGGGGACGTTCAATAACAAAGCGATTGAACTATATAACCCGTCTTCAGAACCTATTGTCTTAACGGGTGTATATTCAATGGGCAGAGACCGCGATGGGTCAGGTGTTCCCATGTTAATTGATATAACCGGTGTAATTCAGCCACATGATGTGCGTGTATTCGCATTGGACAAACGCGATCCGAATGGAACCGGAAGTGAGATTGCCATTTCACCGCTGCTGGAAGCCGTTGCGGATACATTCCTAAACCCTGTATACGTGCAATCGAATTCACCGATGTATTACAATGGTGACGACGCGTTTTTGCTGGTTAAAAACGGGAATCAAATCGTTGATATCGTTGGAGAGATTGGGTTCGATCCCGGAAGTGGTTGGACGGATCCCAATGACCCAAACCAACTATGGTGGACAGTCGATAATTCCATGGTCAGGAAGCCTGAAGTCCTGCAAGGCATTACCGTTAATCCAACATCGTTTGATCCCACGTTAGAATGGGACACACTCTCAGTGGACGATTTCTCTCATCTCGGTTGGCATGAAACGATTTGCGCGCAAACCATAGCCGGCTGCACCAATTTCAATGCGTGTAATTACAATCCGTCAGCCACGTTCGATAATGGCTCTTGCCTGTATATCGGAACTGCCTGCAACGACGGCAATCCATTAACGACAAACGATATCATCCAAGGTAGTTGCTCGTGCTCTGGAACATT
>CANHYZ010000089.1 GCA_947464885.1 Flavobacteriales bacterium | reverse complement strand
ATGCTGCCTGACATGCCGCGCTCGTCATCGTCTTCATCCGATGCACCGGGCATTTCCGATTTGGGCAGATCTTCTTTCGAAACCCCGCCACCGATGTTTTCAAGCTCGTCTTTCACGGCCTGATAGTCTACGCCGAGCGCAAGCAATTGCTTGGTGGCGACATTGTCCTGGTCCTTCATGATAGATAGTAATAGATGTTCGGTTCCAACGAGGGAGGCCTTGTAAGCCTTAGCCTCGAGGTATGTGATTTTTAAGATACGTTCAGCTTGTTTCACCAGCGGGATTTGCCCGGGTGCATTAAAATTGGAAGCCAGCGTTGTGGAATTCTTAATTGAACCTTCGATCATTTTACGAAGGCGGCTTAAGTCCACATCGAGGTTAATCAGCATTTTTACAGCCAAACTTTCACCCTCGCGGATAAGGCCAAGCAACAGGTGTTCAACACCGATGTAATTGTGGCCTAAACGAAGTGCTTCTTCACGGCTGTACTGAATAACGTCTCTCACTTGAGGAGAGAATTTTGCTTCCATACTCATAGGTTCTTTCTCTAGGATTACGCAGTTAAATGTAGGTCGGTTTTTTACGTACGCCTATGGTCAAAGTTAGAATCGAAGGGCGGCGGATATAAAGAATTTACATTACTTTATCAACAATGCCCTTGGGGATTGACATCAAGGGTGAATCAGATTGTAAAAAATAGCCGAATCAACGAATAATCTGAATGGCTCCCGTGAGCTCTTTCGCTTCCACGTCGAATACGGATTTAACTTTTAGGCGGTATTGATAGTAGGAGGTGCCTACATAGTGCTGTCCGTCGTTGAACTCGCCCAACCAGACGTCTTTGGGATCTGTTGAGTAGAAGACTTGCTGGCCCCAACGATCAAAAATGGTGAGTTCGTATAGTTCGATATCGAGCGCATTGCCAACTACACGGAATACATCGTTGATTCCATCGCCATTTGGACTGAAACTATTGGGAACGTAAACGGCAAAGGGCTGGGGTTTAAAATGAGCCACAACCGTGTCAGCAGAGGTAAAAGTAAAGCGCACTACATCATGCGCAGGAACTCCACCGATAGCCGTGTGTGATGTTTCCCATTGGCCAAAATCAATATATTGATTCGGGGCCGCTTCAAAGAGTAGCGGCTTATCGCCCTGCAGGGTCACGGTCAGCTGATTGGATGTGCGGTATTTACTGCCTGATACAAATTCTTCTTCGAAGGTCACGAGTCCGGACTCAGCAGGTTCGACCATCACCGTAATTTCATGGTGAGGGACGATGGTAAACACAGCGGTCAGCGAACCGTTTTCAAAGAGTTCAAGCAGCACAGTCGGGGACAGATCATTTGGAGTAATGGTGTTACCATCTATTTCCCAATGTGAAAAGACAGACCACTGATCGTTGGGGACTGCTGTCAAGCTATAAACGTTGGCAGCTTCAAGATCCAGAGTTATGCCGGATGTCGGGAGCGTATCGCCGTTGAACAGGATAAATCCTCCTCCGTGTTCGCCTGGTTGAACCTCGACAGTAAAGTGTTCAATATATTCGAAAATGGCGGTCAGTGAATCATCTGTGCAAGGAGAAAGTGTAATCTCTAGCACATCGTCGGCAGGAGCGATAACGGTCTCATTGGTTTCCCAATGATCGAACACGAACCATTCATTCTCTGCAATGGATACTGTAAGAGGCGTTCCCGGCGAGTAGTTCTCGGCTGCGGGAAGTGCAACGATAGGGTTTCCGTTAACGGTAATTACGCCCGCGTCGAGCAGATCAGTGGAGTAGGTTACGCTAACCGGACCGCCGGTTGGCTCCACAAAGTGAGCAACGAGCGTGATGTCGGTTGAAAAGGTTATTGTCGTTGTATCGGAATTAGGGTCTTCAATAGTGCCCGTTCCCGAGGTGATTTCCCACCCGGCGAAATTACCGCAGGTAAGACCGTCGGAGGCCGTGAACAGGTCGAGTGGAAGGTTGGCGAAGTACACGCCCGTGTAGGGAGTTGTTGCACTGGATAGTTCGAGGCCCTCCACTTCGATTTGACCGTCACCATCAATTTCAATGGTCACGTTCACGGCTTCGACTGTATAGCAGTCTTCGATTCCGGAAATCACTTCCGTGTTGCAACGAGCCAGAATAAAGTTTCTTAGCGTTTGCACATTGTTTTGCCACTCTGCCACTGTTCCTCCCCATTGGTCGCATTGGCGCTGCATTTCGGGCTCAATAACGTTAATCATACTGTCGAGCACTTCAATCATGCGGTCGCACGAGAAAATGCTATTCGAAAGCGTGGCGTATCGCTGAATATAATCCGCGAAAAAGTCTTCGTTATCAAACAATGCATTCAGCACAGGAATGTGGCCTTGTCCACCAACATCTCCCATTCCATCAATCTGGCAAGGGTCAGCAGTTGGGTCTGTAGAAGGCACACCGGTGTAGTTTACGTAATGTCCGAATGTAGCATCGTTATCCCAAAGTGCATAGCGCCATCTGCGGGCATCACCGTTGGGATTGCGACCGCGCCACCAAGCGGTATTCCAATTCAACCAGTCGGTTGAAACAATATAACCGTTCAAAATGAAGTAGTCGATAAGACTCATGTGGTTATACTGGGTGAGCACATAATCGTAATTGGCTGGATCAGCCATGTTGTTGCCGGTGATAAAACCCACTAGGTCGTTCCAGTCAGCGTTGCTGCCGTATTCATTCCAGGTTCCACCCCAAGTCTTGATAAAATCAACAAATCCATCCGGCTGATCGTAATAGAATTTGGTGTAATCGATGTCATCGACTTTTTCGCGGACATCGTATACGCCCCAATACTGTCCGTTGATATAGACAATGCAGGATTCCACTTTACGTTCATCGAGGTGTAAATCACCCAATTCACTCAAACGATGGACGTAAGCATCACGGATGTGTGCCCCGCCGGAGCTGGGATAATTGTCGTTGGCGCCTGCTTTGAAAATCAATCGCTCGTAGCCTTGTCGGTCGCTGGAGGAGAAGACCGGATGCTGCACTTCGTTGGAATAACCCAGGGCATCTCTAGTCACATAATCAAATCCCCGCTGCGGATAGGCATTGGAGTCGTTCCCGTGTTCGTTGCTGTCGCCCGTAGCTTCTGTGATAAAATTGCCGTTGGCGTCAAAAAATTCGATATGTGTGAATTCATTTCCGGCCCAAGAGCCGTCGGACAGGGTGGCGCCGGCGATGTGAACGACCATAATCTGGTGGTTGTCGTTGCCGAAGAAATAGGTGTTCGTTTCAATAAAACTCGGAAGCACAGAGGCATCTGGCGAGTAGGCAATGGCTCTCAAGCACGTCGTCGCGTTAATGGCAATTGGACCTGAATACGTGGTGGATACATTGGTCGGTTCAGTTCCATCGAGCGTATAGTAGATGGTTTCCCCGATACCTGCTGTGATGCTCACATTAATGGCTGCGCTTTTGAAGCCGGCCTGTTCGCTGATGACGGGAGTAGCAGCGTAGCCGCTGTAGTTGGCTCCACCGTTCGAAGCACTTTGGGTCGGATTGGTGAATATTGCGAACGTGCCGCCTCCGTCTGTTGTTCGTCCGTAGGAATGATTTCCCTGAAAAGCACCAAGGGTGGCCATGTCGAATGACTCCAATATGGTACCACTGGCATTTGAAAAAACGATGTCTTCACCATTGGTTTGTGTAACGCGAAAGCTAGTATTGAGGAATCCGAATTGATTCGGGTCATATTCTGCTGTCCCTGAAAATAAAATGATGAAGTAGCTATTGGCGTTTATCGTGGTGCCTGCGGGAATCTGCCATTTTTGGGGATTGCTGATTTCGTTACTCAACCAATAACCTCCAATGTTGATGTTGTTTGCTGAGTTGTTATAGAGTTCGAGCCAGTCTTCGTTATCTCCTCCCTGATCCCAATCCGAATAATTGGCTACGCAAAATTCGTTCACCACAACTTGCGCAGCGAGTTGCGAGACAAAGAGCAGGTTGAAAAACAAGAAAACGGATCGAATCATAATGGTCAAAATACTACCTAGGATAGAATGACCCTACAAAAGTAGTCTGAGTTGCATGTAAACAGTGAATTAATGAAAAGTGGTGTTTTGAACCAATACAAACCGAAAGGCATTTCTATATTCGCTTGGCGATGCTTTTATTGAACCGGTTCATATGTGCTGTTCTATGTCTGATATGTTCGGGCTGCGCCCTTCATCACTCAGCAGAAGAGTTCAATTTTGAGGCCCTCATGGGCAAATGGGTGAATGCCACCAACCAGGCCATGCAATATGAGGAATGGCGTGCAACAGATACGGAGGGCTATGCGGGTGTAGGCTATGTGATTGAAGCCGGGGATACCACGTTTTTTGAATCGCTTGAAATCGTGAAGGTGAATGGAGTATGGACCTATAATGCCGGGGTTAATGGAGCGAATAATGGCGAGGTCATTCCGTTTACCTTGAGCAGGCAATCGCAGCAAAGGATTGAGTTTCGCAATGATGGGCATGATTTCCCAAAGAAGATTGGCTACGAATTCATCTCCGAGAACGAGCTTCAGGCTTACATCGAGGGCCCGCGCGATGGTCAGACCATACGCATCTTGTTTGATTTCAAGCGTAGCGAATAATTTTTCATGTTGTACCTGAAAATTGGAATACTTACCTATATTTGCAAGGCAAAAGAATTTTTTTCGTTTGCACAATAACTAAAATTTGTGGTCGTTAACGTCCACAAGCCAACTAAAAAAAGTATACGCTATAGAAAAATTCTACTCTTTGTTCTTCAGTATTACGAACCTAAAAAAGAGGAGGAATTATGCGTGTACAACTCATGTCAGACCGACAGTTGGTAGAAGCTTACCACAACGGAAAAGAAGCAGCTTTTAATGAATTGCTCAAGCGCTATAAATCACGCGTTTACGGCAAAATCATGATGTATGTCCGCGATCGGGCAGCTGCACAGGATATCTTCCAAGACACCTTCGTTCGTGCCATCCACGCACTAAAAGAAGGCAACTACAACGAAGAGGGTAAGTTTAGCGCCTGGGTGATGCGCATTGCTCACAACTTATGCATCGATTACTTCCGCAACATCAAAAAGATGCCGATGTCTCGCGAGCGCGATGAGTACAACCCATTTGATTATATCAGCAGCGAGGAAAAGAACTCCGAGGAGTCGCGTGTGAAGGATGAGGTTCGTCGCGATACCAAGAAGTTGTTGCAACAATTGCCGGAGGAGCAACGCGAAATCGTTATGATGCGTTTGTATTATGATATGAGCTTCAAGGAAATTGCCGATCAATTGGATATCAGCATCAACACTGCCCTGGGCAGAATGCGCTACGCCTTGATCAATTTGCGCAAGCTGATTGAAAAGCATCAGATGGAAATGCCGATGCTTTGATAGGTAACAGTATATGGAAAGGGCCGTCTAAATGACGGCCCTTTTTTTTGCGGATCTTCCCGGATTTAAAAGAGAAAGTCCCGTCTTTTGGACGGGACTTTCAACGTTGGAATCCTTGGGATTCATTTTCTAGTTTAAGACCACGCGAATGTGTTGCATCGATCGGCTCTTCCGGATGCTCAAGGCCTTGCTGTAGGCCAAGAGGGTGTTCACAGTGTCGTTCGAAGGTTCGCAGGGGTCTTCAGTGTTTTTTGAGAACATCTCATTAATCATCTGATCTTCCATGTGCGTAAACTCCAATAATTCGTCAAGTGTAAAATCGGTCATCGGCTGTAATTTGATGCATTAACCGCAGGTTGAAGCGATTTATTGTGAGGGGAGTAAAAAAATCCTTCAGCGGACATTAAAAGTATACCCTCTTGATTGACCTTTGTGGGTAAACATGGAGAGCGGATTTAATAAGCAGGGCGCGGTCTCGGTCTTCGATCGTGACATGATGCAGAGAGCCATACAACTGGCCCGAAAGGGATCTGGCTTTGTGGCTCCAAATCCACTGGTCGGTTGTGTGATTGTGCATGATGGCAAGATCATCGGTGAGGGATTCCATGAGCGCTATGGTGAAGCGCATGCCGAGGTCAATGCGATTGCATCGGTTTTGGATCGGTCGCTTCTTTCCAAAGCCTCTTTGTATGTAACCTTGGAACCATGCGCTCATTTCGGCAAGACGCCTCCCTGTGCTGATTTGATAATACAAACCGGCATTCCCCGTATTTTCATTGGAGCTCATGATCCATTTGAGGCTGTCAGTGGTCGGGGAGCGGCCAAATTGCGCGCAGCGGGAATCGAAGTGATAGAGCACGTTGAAGTGGACGCTTGTCGTGAAATGAACCGTCGATTCTTTTGCTTTCAAGAGCAAAACAGGCCTTATGTTGTGCTCAAATGGGCACAGACAACCGATGGATTTATGGATATCGATCGGGGAAATGGTCAAAAAGGTGTGCAATGGATTAGCGGGCCTGAGACCAAATTACTGGTGCATCAGCGCCGAGCCGAGGAGGCCGCGGTCATGGTGGGCAGAAATACCGTGATCAATGATAATCCGCTGCTGACTGTGCGCGAGGTCAGGGGAAAGAACCCGGTTCGAGTGGTGCTTTCATCCGAAGCAGACTTTCCATTTAGACCCGCCCTCTTCGATAATGATGCGCCAACGCTGGTGCTAAATCAGATTAAGGAAGCGACGGAGGGTTCCTGTCGGTTTATACCATGTGCCGACGTTCATGATTTGAGGGAAGTGCTTTCCTTGCTCCATCGCGAGCGGCTGCTCTCGGTTTTGGTTGAGGGTGGCGCCAAGGTACTCGAGTCTTTTTTGACTTCCGGATTATGGGATGAGGCCATGGTTATTACCGGTCCGGCATCTTGGGGAAGTGGACTTCAAGCTCCTATACCGAAAGGAACGCTGCATCATGAGTTGCTCAGTGGCGATGACGTGATTCGATTCTATCGCCGTGTTTCCTGATTGCTCCCTATCATTGCCATATGGTGTTTCTAGGATTAAGCATTCTTGCGAATGCAGCGATTTTTTTTCTGTTCAAACTGTTTGATCGGTATGGAGTTCAAACCTTACCGGCCATTGTGGTTAACTATTTTGTTGCCTTTACCATTGGCATTTTTGTGGTGCCGGATCTGAACAATGCGCTCAGCGGTGCTGCTCAATTTCCGATGTGGCTTATTGGCGGTTTAGGTCTGGGGATACTCTTCATTTTGGTGTTTAATCTAACAGGCACAACGGCAAGAGTGATTGGCGTTTCCGTAACAACAATTGCCTCCAAAATGTCATTGGCATTGGCCGTCTTGCTTTTCGTCTGGGTAGATCCGAGTGAGAAGTTGACGCTTACCAAAGGCATAGCCATTCTCGTGGCGATGGCCGGCGTTTACTTCTCTTCCTTGAAGCCTGATGGTCGAAGATTGACTATTCGGTCCTTTGCCCTGCCCGCATTGATACTATTGGGCAGTACAGGGGTTGATTTCGGTATTGCCTATTTCTCATCCTTTCCCCAAAATGAAGATGAGCTTAAATTGTATTCATGTTTATCCTTTGCCATGGCAGGAATCTGTGGTGCATCCTATCTCGGTTATGGAATCAGCAGAGGCACCGTTGAGCTTACCCGCCGCGATGTGGTGGGAGGGCTGGTTCTTGGTGTCATCAATTATGGCTCGATCATTTTTTTGGTGCTAGCCTATGATTCGGGCATGATGCAGAAATCCGCATTGTTGCCGGTCAACAATCTCGGCGTTGT
>CANHYZ010000088.1 GCA_947464885.1 Flavobacteriales bacterium | reverse complement strand
GTTCCAAGAATTTCCTTGACCAATACCGGCGTGTATTGCGTTGGTCCGAAGAGCGCTTTGCGCACGGCAGACCGCGCGCCATCAGCTCCAATAAACCAATCTCCATACTCAATATCGCCATTGGTAAAAGCCGCAGCGACAACGGTGTCATCAAGTATAATGAAATGTGAAAATGACCTGCCATACTTTATCGTCTCACGCGGAAGTTGTGACGCCAACGCATGCATGGCCTCACAGCGCTTCATACACACCCATCCTTCCAATGAAACATCTTGCAGCACAACATCATCCGAGTTTTTAAGCAGGAGTCTATCGATTGATCTTCCGGGCATGAGGTGATAGGGATCAACCTCAACGACTTTTTCCAATACCGTCATGGCATCAGGATGAATCAAAAACGCATGACCGTTGCTGTGAGATTGCTCTTCACGCTCGCACACAACCACCTCATACCCTTGCTTGCGCATGGCTATGGCTAGTGACAATCCGGCTACACCTCCTCCGATAATTACGGTCTTCTTCATAGTGCTTGGATTTTTTTTATGCGATCAAAAGCTTCTTCAAGTATGGTTGCTGATGTCGCAAAACTGAGTCTGACGTGATTCTCTGCGCGAGATCCGAACCAGCGTGGTAATCCCGGCACGACAGCCACCTTGGCCTCGGTAAGCCATAGCCGGTGAATCTCCTCGGATGAAGCTCCTGTATCGGTGATATTCGCAAACGCCACATAGCACCCAAGGGGCACGTGACAGCGCACGCCGGGGAGTTCATTCAAAGAGTTTACGGTAAAGTCGCGCATGCGGTGCAGATGCTCCACAAAGGCGTTCAACCATTCACCGGCTTCTGTAAGGGCAGCAGCCGCGGCCACCTGGGCCAGCACGTTACAGCCATGCACAGTTGAGCGATGTCCTGATGCCTCCATCAAGCAATCGAAGTGCGTTTGATTGAATGCCAGTATAGCCCCGGCGCGCAATCCCGCCAAGCCATACGACTTACTGAAACCGGTAACCACTATGGTTCGTTGCTCGGCCGCAGCAATGGCAGCCATGCTGATATACGTCGATGGCTTATATACGATGTCGCTCCAGATTTCGTCGGAGAGAATGATCAGATTGTTTTGCTCTGCAATGATTGCCAGTTGTTCCAGCTCGCCGCGAGTAAACACCTTTCCTGTGGGATTGAGTGGATTGCACAGGCAAATGAGTTTTGTTCGGGGCGTAATCAACTGTTGCAAGCGATCCATATCGATTGGATCATTCGGATCAAGCGGCACATCCAACAGCGTGGCCTGTGCCCCTGCGGCTTCAACACTATGTTTGAATAGAAAATCTACGGGATTGAATACAATCGCTTCATCGCCTGGTTTTAGGAATGCCTTACATACCGTGTAAATGCCGAAAGCAGCGCTATCACAGGCGATGACAAATTCCGGTTTTGCATTTACCTGCTTGCGCTCATTATAGCTCATAGCCATGGCTTCCCGGAAAAAGGAAAGTCCTTCAGCCGGCGCATACGACAGGTAGCGATCTTGCGCATATCGTGCGATAGCATCGGCGATTTCGGGAGCACAGGGAAAATCAGGATCAGCGGCGGTAAGCGGAATAACACCCGGGTCTACAGAGGCCCACCGCAGGTTGAATGCGCGTTGGCGCAATAGATCCATGCGAATCTGCTCATGGTCGAAGAGCAACTCAGCCGTGGGGTGAATCATACCGGGTGATTAGTTTGGTTAGCTGCCGGTTAAAGGCAGAATTTGTTCTAAGGCTTACAAATATAATCAATACGGGGTGTGAACAACCAACCGGCGCCAAAGACCATAACTAAACAGTAAACACAACCTCTTCCAAAGGAACACGGAAGCGTGGGCCATAGATTCCTTCAGGAATACGCTTACCACAGGTGATTACCATATTGATTTCTGCGCGTGACGGCAAATTCAGTAACTTCTTCAGGCGTTTACTGTCGAATCCTTCAACAGGGCAAGTATCATGGCCTTCAGCAACCATGGAGAGCATGAACGTTTGGGCTGCAAGAGCGGCGCTTTTATGCGCAACGATGCGCATATCGGTTCGATTCACCTGCCGAACCATCGGGCGGCGAAGACCAATAAACCAAGCGACGAGCATCTTGATGCCTCCCCGAATTCCGAATGGATCGTTGTTATAGAGGATGGGCATGAGTTTGCCGTAATAGGTTAATGCGCTCCTTCCCTTGAACGCAGGGCGGTCACCCAAGTTGGTTTTAACGAACTCATAATTGCTGCGGGCACGGTTGCGCCACAAATCGGGGCGAACAACAACGACCACCATCTCGCGCGCTGTTTCGGTGGTGTTCTGACCCATGCAGTAGCGCGACAGTTCCTTCATTTTATCGGGTGTATTCACACGATAAAACTCCCACAACTGCATGTTGCTGCTGCTAGGCGCAAGGTGCGCACGAGCCAAGCTTCGTGTAACCGCCTCGGGGTCATAATCGGTTGGATGAAATTTGCGTATCGCACGACGCGTGTTTACAATGAAGTCAAAACAATTCAGCAAATCACATTTTAGAGAATCCATACTACTCGTACTTTTCAAAATCGAAGGCTCAAAAATGGTTATAAGTAATTTTCAACCGTGAATTTTTTCTCATTCCCGGCCAAATATCAGCACTTACTCAGTAAGAGTAATGGTTTCCTGCTGCTCATCTTCTTGGTTAATTTAATCATTCGCGGATGGAACAACGATCAGCTGTCGCTTAGCCGCGATGAACCCTTCACGCTTTACTTCTCGCAATTACCTCCTTCACGGCTGATCCCTATCGTACTCGAAACGAACAATCCGCCAACATTCGAACTTATGCTCCATCTGTGGACAGAGCTTTTTGGAACTGAATTAAAAACACTGCGTTGGCTGCCTACTATTCTGATAAGTCTGGGGGCCATTCCATTTTTCAAATTGAGTCAACGCATTCTTTCTCCTGCAGGTGTAGTTCTTAGCTCAATTCTATACCTCTCGTCAAACCAACTCATGAATGCCGCTCATTTAGACCGGGCTTATTGTGTCCTTATTGCAGGCTCTCTGTATATGGCTTATTTCTTCCTGTTGGTTTACGAGACAAAATCTATTAGATACCAACTTCTCTGGTCAATTGCAACTATCATCACATGCTCTGCGCATTATTTCGGCTGGATTATGGTTGCTGCTTGTTGGTTCGTGCTTGTCGCGTTCCGGGAATTCAGAATTACCATGCTCAGAAAAATGATTGCATCCACTGCAATCGTTGTCATTTGCTATTTACCTCTTGGGGTCTATTGCCTTCAGCGATTTTTGATAACGCGCAATGAATATGGTAGGACAATTACATACCCCGATGTTCAGCAATTTACCTCTCTGTTGGAAGCGTTTTTGAATGGCTATTTAGCCCTATTTATTATTTCCATTATTGGTATATATGCGGGTATATCGTTCTATTCTCAAAAAAAGGGTGACACAGCGACTGCTTTTATTACAGGCAGCCTTTTCCTGCTGCTTATAACCGTTGGAAAATTGTTCGAGCCATTTCAGATAAACCCATGGATTACACTCGTGGTCTTCTCAATTTCGTTGATTGCAATACCCATTGCAATTTCGAGAAATAAACTTGCTCCCTCACACATTCTAATCATCTGCTGGTCGGGAGTTCCACTTATAAGCGGGTTTTTAATCTCCTCATTGCTACCCATTTTTATTGATCGCTACTTCTGTTTCACTATTCCATCGTTGCTCATTCTGGTTGTGCTAATGGCAGATTCTATTCGGAACAAAGTCATTCTATGGATTGCTCGTGCAGCGATTGTTTCGGCATTCCTGTTCAATTTCGAAGCGGTTCCAGACTATACGGTAGATCAGCGAAAAGCTGTTGAACAATTCAAAACATTGGCTAATCACTCCGACTTGAGCATCATTGGTCCCGGTTATTTTGATTTTGACTTCACCTACTATTTCAATTCCGCAATTTTTTTTAATGGTCATTACCACATGCGTGACACCGCAGGCCAGAAGATTTGCGATGACAATAGTTATGTTCGATACAAAGAGGGTTTACGCAGAGAATTACTGAGAAATAATATTCTTGTTGCAAACGATACTGCAGGACTAAAAATAGATACCGATAAAATAAAATCTATTTCGCTATTCGATGGAAACCTTGCATTGGCCTATCCGAACAACGGACTGCTGTCTTACCTGACCTTGCGATACGGCCCCCCTCAAGAATCGGTCGATTTTGACGGCATCTTCAAAATATACAGATTTCAGAAGTAACCAAACCGTTTTTTGCTGCGGCCTAGACGAGCTGCAGATTCCAGCGCTCGGCCTTACGCACATTTTTCAGAGTTTCCTTTCGACGCGTTTATCCTTGAGCCCATCAGATACCGAATCCGAATCCAACCGCCACGATAATCCCTCCGGGAGCCATCATACGCACGGTTGTTTTTGAGACGTCAGAAAGTGTTTCGCCAGAAATGACGCGGTACGATATTCCACTGATAGGGAATGAATAGCCGGCTTGTATGAAGAAGCGATGATTCTGCTGGACTTTAAACGCTCGATACCACGCTAGTTGCAAATTGGTTTGGGCATTAAGCTCCAACTTCACTGTTTTGGTTTCCTCATTGGATAATTCCATTTCGATTTCCATTTCCGGCAAACCGGTAGCGTAGGCAAGACCAGCAGTGAGTGCGCTGCCTTGCTGCATGCAACCACTGTAGAAATAACGAAGTTCACCTGCAGTTTTAAATCCCCATGAACCAATACCTCCGGACAAACCGACCTGCAATTTATCGAGCATTTTGATGTCGACGCCGACACCAGCCATTCCATAATTGGAATTGATTCCTGTTCCCAACGTGATATAGTTGGATTTGCATTCGGGCGCCACGCTTGGCTCCTGCGTATTCACCTGTGCACATGCATTGAGAGTTGCCCACAAGAAAAATCCAGTGGCCAGTAATTGAATTGTTTTCATGTTGTTTGGTTTTTGTTTGACCAAACATCAGGAAGCGAAAAGGCAAATGGGATGACCCTTGCTTTGGGAGAGCGTGAGAGAAATCAAAAAGTGCGTGGGGACAACCCTTTAGATGGAAGAATAAAAGACCTTGCCAACTCGTTGGATGTGATCTTTGAATGCCGGTTGACTAAGAGCATTATAGTCGACCAAGTCAACCAATAACGGCAATGAACTTTCGCGTATTTCCAGAAGCACTCTGTCGATTACCTGGGCATCGACCCCATGATTCATGATGGCTAAATCAATGTCGCTTCCGCTATGATAATTTCCTTTGGCTCTACTGCCAAAAATATGGACTAGTGCGATTTCGGGGTGTGATTTCAGGATGCGGTAAATCTCCTCCATATCACGAACAGACAGTCCATATTCATTGAGGACCTTATTCATGTGGAAGGCTATGCAGATTTAATTTGATTAATAAAGAAGGCATGCAATGAGGAAATCGCAGGAAACACATCTGATCGAAGGACTGTCTCCGAAAGAGCAAACTTTTCTCCGCTATAATCATGTGATAAGACATTTCGAATATCTAGACCATCGATAAGTGCCTGGGCATAATTGATATACTTCGCATTTTGCGCCTGACGGAAAGTGTCCTTTGGAGATGGGTTAAACTCAAAGCCTTGTTCGATGAGAAAATCCTTCATGACCTTCCAAGCAAGCTCAAGCGTGAACTCAAATCGCTGAACGAGGCCATTACGTTCCAATTCATTCAAATGCGCTAACTCAACGGCTTCTTTGAGGCTATAAAAAGCCCTGTCAAAGTTTTCAAATCGTTGCTTCCAACGGATATCTTGAGCATTCATTTGCATGTAAAAATACAACGACTAACCCTGACGGGAATCGAACCCCTATCAAAAGTTTAGTCTCGGCTGAGCCGAGATATTTTATCCATTGAACGAAATCGACAATTAAAACATCCGGCAAAAAATAGTAGCCCCGACGGGAATCGAACCCATATCAAAAGTTTAGGAAACTTCTATTCTATCCATTGAACTACGGGGCCAAGGGCGCGCGAATATACACACGCTATTTGATGGAATAAAGATGCATTAAACTGTCGGTCGACCATGTTTCTTGAGCACCGCGAGCCCGAAGTTCCATCACCCAAGCCGCATAAGCCACACTATCTTCAGCCGGCACGTTGCCTATCGTTAACACATAGAGGTGTTCCGAAGGAAAAATGTCCAAGATCTCTTGCGGATTGCGTTGCCAGCCTTTATCAAACATGGCCACGAGTTCTTCGCGATTTCTGAAGTCGGGCTTCCACATCACCGGGGCGTAAATCTTGTGAGCACCCAGTGCATCGACCATGACTACATCGTGATGATTACCCAAATATTTTGTCACGTGTTCCAGGGGCCAGTCGTATCGAAAACGGTGAACAAGCAATACACCCGGCTCTCGAATAGCAGACTTCATTTCACGGATATCCCGCATGAAATAAGATTGCTCGTTATGATAGTTTAGAATTTTGTGCGCGTGATCAAACGATACGATGACCAACACGCCTACGGCAAGCCATTGCAAAAGGGATGTACGTATACACGAAAAGATAAAGATGGACATAACGGTCACCAGCAGATAATTCAGACGCACCGTAAGCGCCCCGCCACCACTGGATGCATCCGGCATCACAAAGTACAGCGCTGCAAGCATCAGTGCATAACCGACAAGCATGAGCAATGCCTGCTTGGGGAATGACGCCCGATAAATTTTAAGACCATTAAACATTGACAAGACAATGTCCGCAATCAGTGCCACCGCGGGCACCATCCAATACCAGCGAGTAAAGGCAAACTCATGTCGGTGATTAATGATGAATCCTTGCATGACGCCCCATTGCCGCCATAGTTCAGGTTTTTCAATAAAAACGTAGTTCGAGGTTTCGGCATCATGAAGCTGATAGATGGCTATCAATAGCACCACCGGCAGTGCGGCGAAAAACAAAGGCTGCATACTCCGCAATAACATGCGCCAACGCCATTGATGATCCGGAATTCGATTGAAAGCACTCAATACGTACGCAATTGCCACCATAGCACAGGCAATGACCGCCGGAACCAAATGGAGCAGGTAAACCAGCACCAACAGCGCGGCGAGTATGATCATTTCAAACCGCACCTGCACGCCCTCCCAAAGCTTATTGATATGATGCACAGCGTATCCTGCCGTCCAAAACATTGCTGCAACACCCAAACTAAAACTGTAAAAACCGGAGAATAAGGGAGTATTAATCAGAAAGCAGATAGGGAGTAATGCTAGCGGAAACGGCAGCTTCAATGAACGCACGAAATATTGCAGCGACGCAAACTGAGTGAGCATGCACAGCACTAGCATTGTTCGATCTGCGTAGTCTTCTCCGACTACCAACACGACCCCTAGCAAGATGTAATGTCCCAGTAAATTGGGTGAGATAAACGTGTTCAGCTGGAAATAGCGCTCAAACAAACTGTCTGATTGCGTGAGCAGTGCATGAATGACCTTAGCATTATGAATATGGCCCGGACCGTCCAGCGTGGTAAAATGGTCTGCAACCAAAAAGGGGAATGCGAAAAACAAAAACAGAAGACCGGATAAGAGCTTTCCAAACCACGCTTTCTGAATTACCTCTTTCATGTTTCCTTTCTTGCGGATATTATTCGACCGGTCGAAATTAAACCTTACACTTGATTCGCCGTCTACACCGACTTTACATAGTCATTAGATTTTAATTTTTCCAACTTCATGAAACACGCCCTATCCTCTCT
>CANHYZ010000087.1 GCA_947464885.1 Flavobacteriales bacterium | reverse complement strand
CGTGCCCGCTCCAACGTGCAGGGTTATTTCATCCGTCATCACACCCTTTGCACGAAGCGCATCAAAAACATCATCCGTGAAATGCAACGACGCAGTTGGCGCTGCGACGGAGCCCTTGTATTTAGCAAAAATGGTTTGGTAGCGTTCAATGTCCGAAAGTTCTGCTTCCCGATTAAAGTATGGAGGAAGTGGTATGCGACCCGCGGCATCCAGGATTTGGGAAAAGGCAAATTGCTTTTCACCCCAAACAAACTCGATGATGAACGCGTCATTGCTGCGTCCATGATTATGAGCAAGAAAGCTCACTTCTATTCCCGCTATCACTACCGATAACGCTAAGGGCTGACTGTCCTTCCATTTTTTGGCGCCACCGACCAAACACTTCCAGCGCACTCCTGAACCCGCGGCCATGGCGTCTTGATGAGCTTGATTGACAGGATCAAGGCAAAAAATTTCAATCATACCTCCCGTGTCCTTATACATATGTAAACGAGCAGGAATGACGCGTGTGTTGTTGATGATGATTAAGTCTTCGGACTCCAGAAACTCCGGCAAATTGTGGAATTGAGAATCGTGAATGCCAGAAGGTGTGCTTACCAGCAGTTTGGACTCATGCCTGACAGCGAGCGGATACTTCGCAATCTTGTGGTCAGGAAGCTCATAATTGAAGTCATCGATGACAATATCCCTCGGGTTCATTTGGCAAAAGAAAGCATGTAACTGTTATAAAAAAACTATGGCCGAACGTTTTCGGCCATAATTCTAAACCTTAACTAAAACTAACTATACTAATTGAAGCATCGAAATACTTCAGCCGTGTGTTACTTACTTTTTGATGTGCGAGATCAGGTCTCGCCGCGTTATTCCTCTAAACTATGATGACTTCGAAAAGTTGTGTTCACGAACTTTTTTAACGTTCGTTGATTTCCTTTTCGCTCACCACAATTGTTGTTTCGTTCTCTTCAAACTGCAATCCCATGGGCAGGCAAACCAATTGGAGCGCCTCATTCAAATCCTTTGTATTAAATCGTCCTGTATAGAAACGATTCGCTAAATCGGGCAATTGCACCGCTACATTGAACTGTCGTTCTATTTCTTCAAAAACCACTGCTAATGGAGCCTCGGTGTAATGAAACTCACCGGAGCGCCAATCGGCTAGTGCCAAATCAAATTGACTCACTTCAAGCTTGCCATTGATGAGTGTTGCGCGAAGGCCGGGAACGATTTCGGCATCACTTCCGTTAGCAGTGACACGAACCTTCCCGGTTCTGCAGGTTACTTCAAAGGTGTTGTCGCGATCGCACACATCGAATGATGTGCCCAGTACCTCTACCAGACCTTGACTTGTTACCACATGAAATGTTCCACCCTTGACCACTTCGAAGAATGCCTGACCGGATAATTTCACTTCTCGTGCATCCGACCAAGAATCGGCAAAAGCAATAGAGGAGGAAGCGTTGAGATCTACTTTGGAGCTATCGGGAAGTGTTACACGTTGATGTTCACCAAAGGACGTGGCGACTTCCCGTAGGGTTTGATTCGGCCACAACAGGATTAGTCCCACAATAATTGCGGCCGCAGCAGCAACGGACACCATTGGCTTCCAACTGAAACGCACTAATTTGGCTTCAGCGACCGGCGCACGGTTGAGACGACTTTGTAAGTCAGCCCAAGCCTGGTCACTCGACTTTCCTTCGGGAGCCTGCCAGTTGTTGAGTATGTCGTTGTACTTGTTCATTTTTGGACGAATCCGCAATTCATACTATTAAGTGTTGCATCACCCTACCTGATTCGAAAAAATTATTCGACTTCAATGGTAACCTCAAGTGCTGTGACGCCCATGACATATCCATTCGATCCTGGCAGATTGCTAATCGGCATTTTTAACAGGCCGCGAATATCGCTCGGGTCGAAGAAATACACATCCGTAAAGGCACGATTTAACGCATAAATTACAAGTCGATGCGTGCCAATAAATGTAAAATTCTGCGCCTCAAGGGATAATGTATTTCCCACCTGTGGGCCATTATGCAGGGCATCGAAATTTCCGGGAATCACGTCAATAGGTGTAGCATTTTCTTCCAGGCACTGCAGCGAGAGCTCGTACTCATAATCATCACCGAGATCTGTCCACTGCACATCAATGGGCTGATTTTGATCGAGAAACAGCGTGTCGGAGCTCAACAATTCTAGAACGATGGCCGGTGGAAATTCCAGCAAGACATCTGTGGTTCCGTGCGTTCCATCCCATTGCAGCAATACTGTTTCACCCGGCTGCGGCAGGCGCTCTGTGTCGAGCGTCCAATGATTGTTGGCCTCAACAAAGGCATCCATGGAACCATCCGGCCACAGCCACCTGAGGCCGCTTGAATTGGCATCTCCATCGCTACAAACCACATCAGCCTGAGGCGTTTTCCCCGTTTCAAAAACGGCGTAAAGAGCACATCGCTCCAAGGATTCCGAGGGGTCCGGCTCCTTATTACAAGCCATCAATAGCAGTGTTATGTAGGCTAATCTTCTCATCAGAACTGCCAGCTAAGGTGTGCGGTAGGCATGCGGCCAATCATTTGAATTGAGCGCTCAACAACGTCATAACCCGCGGTGCTTTCTTCGTTTGGTTTGACGATGTATTGCACTGAGCGAATATTGGTTCGATTAAACACGTTATATACTGCCGCGTTGAGTGTCAAGCGATGTGCTCCCCAATTCCATTCATAACCTGCAATAACATCTGTTCGCAGATACCAAGGCGTTTGCGCAGCGCTTGGACCTCCCGCAACAGGCAGCACACGGTCTTCGGCACCCGGCAGGTTCAATGTGTAAAACCCGGCGAGCGCTGTGTAAGGAGCGCCGTCCGTAATGACCTGGATAAATGAACAGCTCCATCCTTTGTAAGCCCAGCGGTAATTTGCCTTCACCTCATGGTTGCGACAATACCATTCCCGAATTGCACCTGCAGAAATTGCAGGATAATGTGCACGAGCATCCATCCAACTGTAATTGAGCAATACCTTGTGATTTACGGAGCTCCATCCGAGTTGAAAATCAACGCCGGTATAAGTTGAGTTGCCCGCCACAGTCGTATTTCCGGTGGAGGAACCTGCATTCAAAGCAAAGGCTTCTGCATTGGAGACTTGTCCTTGGTTCCATTTGCGATACCCCTCAAGTTCAATCGACCACATCTCCAAGCGCCAGATAATAGCCAATGCCAGGTGATGTGATTTCAGCACAGGTATATCTTCAATAGCGAGTTGCCACACATCCGGTGCATTTTGATAAAGATTCTGGCTGCTCGTTCGCTGCACGAACTGCAGTGATTTTATCGCAGTCAGCCTCAAGTTCACGCGTTTGGGAATCACTTGCCAATCCACTGCAATGCGCGGTTCGAGGTAGAGCTGCTTTCTTGAACGAAAGAAACTAAGGCGGTTTCCATGATAAATCATCCAGTTTTTGCGCGGCCTCCAGCTATCCCCTGCAAATAGTGTCAGCAGTGTTGCCGATTGATTGTTTGATTCAATGACAGGAAGCGATGACCTCCAATCGTCTGTGGTTCGAATAGCATTCAGTGAAGCACCTGCCTTCCATTCGTGCGTTGGTCGATTCCACTGCCACTGGTGTTTGAATGAAAGGTCACGCAATCCGATTTCGCGTGAACTGAACTGGTTTGTATCCAGAAGAAACAGGTTATTCGTTATCGAATCTGTCGAGAAATAATTGCCTTCAAAAAGCGATAGCCCTATCACCGTATTGGATTGCACGCGCTCATTGTAACGCTGCTGCCAACGAAGAGCCATTCCGCGATTCGTTTTTGCTGTTTCATCGCTGTAGCGGACATCGACCACATCAATGAGTTGACTGTCTGCAGTATCCGCATAAGCGAACTCCATATCGTCACGCGAGGCATAGAGCGAAAGATTGATATGTGTTTTTGCACCGGGATGATAGGTGAACTTTGCATTGATGTCTTGAAACTGCACCGACGGTTTGAAATTCAAATTGAAGGCATCCACTTTGGTATTATCTCCATAGGCCACAGCTCCGGAATAGAGTGTGTTGAACAGCTCCCTGTATGCAGGTGAAGACACCGCATTGGTCAGCGACCTTCTTCCGCAAAGGAATACAGATGCCTTCCCACTTGAATCCAACGGTGCTTCAACGGCACCGGATATACTGAGAGTACCACATTCGATTCGTCCCGACGGTCTTCGCAAATCGCCCTCCTTTCCCCAAAGCTCCAGCACACCGGAAGCACGTCCACCCTGTTCAACGTCCACGATGGTCTTTTGCAGGCGCATGGATTTCACTGCGTATGCATTGATGGCGGAGAACATGCCGAAGAAATGGTCTTGATGATAAACGGTGAATCCATCCATCATAAGCAGGCTTTGATCGGGGGCACCTCCGCGAATGACCAGCCCGTTACTCATTTCAAGTGAACCCGCCACACCGGCTTGTTGCTGAGCGAGGCGAAACACATCCGCTTCACCCATTCCCAATCGAGCATGCTCCTCATCGGGTTTAATGAAAACACCCGGAAGTCCTGAGGACAGGGCATCGCTTCGCACAATCCTGCCTTCTACCATAACATCGCCGAGTATGGTTGATTGCGGCACCAACGACAGACGAAGCTCCTTATCCGCCGGCACATCACTCAAGGGCCACTGCAACGCAGAATAACCTACATAAGCCGCCACGAGGGTGTCGGGTGCATAATCATCACTGATAATCAGGTTGAAATTTCCAAACTCATCGCAAGTCGCGCTCTTTCCGGCACGAAGAAGTGCTACTACCGCAAAAGGAAGCGATTCCCCTGATAAAGCATCTACAATACTCCCTGATAGGGTTTGTTCGACAGCCTTCAGTTTGGCCGCAAGAGGCTCTGCCTTGGCAGAAGGATAAATAACAAACGTTCCATCCAATTGCCGAAACGCGAAGGGGGAACCGGCTAGAAGCACCGTCAGCGCTTCTTCAATGGGTTGCGCTCGGAACTCGGCAGTGCATTTGTACTTGCTCAATTCATAGCTATCAAAGGCGAAGTCCAAAGCATAATCACCACTCCATTGCGATAGAATTTCAGAAAGCGTTTGGTTGCGGTAGGATCCTGTGACCGGTGCAGTCGTTTGCGCCCATGCAGACAACTGAATGATGATCAACAATGCTATTTGCGCGATGCGAAGACGCATAGCTCAAATATCGACACCCAATTGATCGCGCACAATCTTCAATACCTTACTCATGCGTTTTTCGATTGCCTTAACCGACAAATTCAATCGATCGGCAATTTCCTGATAGGTCAAATCTTCCAGGCGATTCATGAGGAAGACTTCTCTTCCACCATCGGGCAGATTAGCAATCACGGCTTGTAGTTTCTCTTCATACTCTGCAATTTCAGCGAGCTTTTCAGGTGTATCGAAATCACGGTCATTGGCACCCCTGCGCTGAAACTTGAAAAACAGCTGCTGGCGTTTGCGGTAGTTGATGGTATTGTTCTGTGCGATTTTATAGAGGTACGCCTTCATGGTGTTTCGATCCAAACGATCTCTGTTTTCCCAGAGTTTTATGAATGAATCCTGAACCAGGTCCTCGGCCAGCTCCATATCACCGCACCGGTAGTAGATAAAATTTCTCACAGGCTTGTACCATTCATCAAACACGCGCCGAAACTCTTCGTGTGTGAGGGATGCAGGCGGTGTATTTGGTTTCATACAGTGGACGCAGGTACAATTTTCAACGAGCGCAATGATAATGAGTAAGACGCGAGAATGAAAAACAGAGTTGCACGAATCGGGAAAAGCTGCAGTTTCCTACATTTGCTATCGACAGTCAATGAAACTGTTCTGCATATGGAATCAACCACACTCATCATCGGTGCCTCGGGTCAGATAGGCATCGAACTTACCATGGCGCTGCGTCAGCAGCATGGCGCTCAAGCGGTTATTGCTTCGGATATTCGCCCAACCACCGATACGGAACTTCTACAGGGGCCTTATGAGGTGTTGGATGTGCTGGATAAAGAGGCGATCTCAGCCTGCATCGAAAAATACAATGTTCGCGAGGTTTATTTGTTGGCAGCACTGCTTTCTGCGACCGCCGAAAAGAATCCGGAATTTGCCTGGAAACTCAATATGGATGGATTATTCAACGTATTGGAGTTGGCGCGTGAGGGCAAACTCGACAAGATCTTCTGGCCAAGTTCGATTGCCGTATTCGGCCCGACGACTCCCAAAGAAGCTACACCACAGCATACTGTAATGGAGCCTACTACCGTTTACGGCATTTCCAAATTAGCCGGTGAACGCTGGTGTGCCTACTACCACCAGCGCTATGGCGTTGATGTGCGCAGTATTCGTTATCCGGGCTTGATTGGTTACCGCTCAGAACCGGGAGGTGGCACAACAGACTATGCCGTCGATATTTTCCATAAAGCCATCGAAACCGGTAAATACAGCTGTTTCCTGCGATCCGATACACGACTTCCGATGATGATGATGGAAGATGCCATACGCGCCACAATTTCAATCATGGAGGCTCCGGCCGACTCCATTAAAGAGCGTGGGGGCTACAATATTGCCGGATGCAGTTTTACACCGGAAGAACTTGCCGCTCACATTCAAGTTGAAATTCCTGAGTTTGAAATAACCTACGAACCGGATTTTCGTCAAGCCATCGCCGATTCATGGCCGAGTAGTATCGACGATACTTACGCTGCCCGTGATTGGGGTTGGAAGAGCAAGTATGATACGGCTCTATTAAGTACTACGATGTTGCGCGAGATTCATAAAAAAAAAGCGCCATCGACCGTAACCCATCACTGATGTAATCGTATAGGCGTCCGGTGGAATCCAATCCGCCCATACCTAACACGAACATTTTTATGCGAAACGTACCGGAATTTTCTCGTAAGCTACTTGTTGTAGCTGCTGCGCTATTGTTTTCATTGGTCACTATGCAGGCGCAATTAAATCAAACAGATGCCCAAGGGCGCAAACAGGGTGCATGGATTTATGATGGCGCTATGGAGAAAGACCCAGCCTATGTAGCCTATGCCAAGGTTGAAGAGGGCGATTATTTACATGACCAAAAGAAAGGAGTTTGGAAACGGTATTGGCCCGATGGTCAGGTACGTTCAGAAATAACCTTTGTACAGGGCAAACCTTTGGGCCCTTACAAATTATTCTATGCGAACGGGCGATTGGAAGAGGAAGGGAATTGGCAGGAAGGCAAACACATCCAAAACATGCGTCGTTATTATGCCAACGGGAAGTTGAAAGAAGAGCTTGTTTACGATGACGAAGGGACTAAGCAAGGGGTTCAACGTTTTTACCATGAAAACGGTAAGTTGGCGTTGGAAGTACCGATGGACCAGGGCGCAGAACACGGTATTCAACGACGTTTTGACGCTGAAGGCGCACTCTTGGAAGAGCGTCAATTCGAAAACGGAAAAACCAAAGCCGGAGGGGTCAAGTCCTTCATAACGAGCGAGCAAACGAAGTCAGCAAACATGGCGGGTCAAATGCCTGGCAAGGATCATCAAACCAATGCGGCGCAGCCTTTCGATCCGAACGGATACAATGTGTTTTATAACAAGGCAGGTCAAGTAACCATGTCAGGCGATTTCATCAACGGGCAGCTCTACAACGGCCGTATTCAACATTACGATGAGAACGGATTAGCCGCAGGAACCGAGATATTTACTCGCGGACGCAGCAGCGGACGAGCAGCAAAAAACACAAACGATCAATAATCAGCGATAATCATTTTGCCAACAACCACCGCTGAAAAGGCGGTGGTTTTTTTATGCAT
>CANHYZ010000086.1 GCA_947464885.1 Flavobacteriales bacterium | reverse complement strand
TTGTATTAGAGGCTAGTTAACTTCAAATCCTGCAATGAGAACCTTTTTAACCACGATCGCGACGTTGTTCGCGTCCATTACTTTTTGTCAAAACATCCCGGTCGTTGTCCTCAACGAGCTCAACATGGATAATCCCGGCGGTCCCGACCAATCCGAGTTTGTTGAGCTTTATGGCACCCCCGGAACACCGCTCGATAGTTTGGTCATCGTATTCTACGAGGGCACGAGCGATTTAAGTTATGAAGCCTTCGACCTTGACGGCTTCATGTTGGACAATAACGGCTTCTTTGTTATTGGAAATGCAGCCGCAGCCAATGTTGATTTCATCATTCCGGATGGAACCATTTCCAATGGCGCCGATGGTGTTGCCATTTATTCCGGTGATGCTGCGGACTTCCCAACCGACACGCCCCCAACGACCGTCAACCTGATTGATGCAGCCGTTTATGAAACCGGCGACCAAACCGATGCAGGTCTGATTGCTGCGCTTGGTCTGGATGTAGCCGTGACCGGTTATGTGCAATTAGACGAAACCGCTCAGCAAAACGGTGCGGATCTATCCATTTCGCGCACTCCGGACGGTGGCGTTGCCTTTGATTTCGGTGCATGGACATTGCAGGAAATCACACCCGGAACGTTCAATGTACCTCAGTGCTTTGCTGGGGCTATAGCCTTAAGCGATGGTTCATCAAGCATCAGCTTGTGTTCGGGTGCGATTGAATCCATCATCACTCTTCAAACCGACTCTCTTTCATTTGGTGAAACACAGTTTTACGTTGTAACCAGCACGAACGATAATATTCAAGCAGTATCGACGGATTCCATTATTGACTTCTCGGCCTTTGCTGAAGGAGCATATTTGCTTTATGCTGTTTTCTATAATGGCGTATTGGATTCCACCACAATTGCAAACGAGTTGCCGCTGTCAGGTATTACAGCAGGCAACTGTGTTTCCATCAGTGCGAACAGCGTATCCGTGAACGTCGTGCCATGCACAGGCTGTGTTGGCGGTGATATTTCGTCTAACCTTGGCAACGGTTCCAGCTACTGCAGCAGCTCTATTCCGCAGCTATCCTTTTCGACGATATCAACCTCGCAGGAAGACACCTACCTTTTCTTACTGTCAGATGCGAACGGTGCGATTGTAGACACCTTCTCAACGACCTACGACGCATCGAACTTAGCGCCCGGAGCCTATGCCGTTCAAGGGATTTCTTTCATTGGTGGACTGAGCGGATTGGATAGTTTGACTACTATCAGCGCCTCGACGTGCATGGAGTTAAGTATCAACAGCATCTCATTCACGCTCTTGAACTGTCCGTATATCGTATTCAACGAAATAAACATAGACAACCCCGGGGGTGGTGACACGGAGGAGTTCATTGAGTTTCTCGGAACACCCAATGCGTCACTCGACGGCCTTGTGTTGGTCTTATTTGAGGGGGGCAACGACTTGAGCTACGAAGCATTCGACTTGGATGGTTATAGCCTGGATGAAAACGGCTTCTTCGTGATCGGTAATGCAGCAGTTGCGAATGTCGACTTCGTCATTCCGGATGCCACAATTAGCAATGGTCCGGATGGACTTGGATTGTATATCGGCAACGATACCGATTTTCCGACAGATATACCACCAACAACCCTGAACCTTATTGAAGCCGCAGTTTACGAAACGGGCGATCAACCGGACGACGCCCTCATTACGGCGCTGGGATTGGATATTGCAGTTCCCGGCTATACGCAGCTCGATGAGACTTCACAGCAAAACAACCCTGACTTCTCTTTGTCGCGCTATCCTGACGGCGGCGCGCCTTATAATTTCTCACCGTTTGTTTTACAGGACGTAACTCCGGGCACATGGAATCAACCACAATGTCTGGGCGGAACAATCCTCAGCTCCGGCACGACACAGTTTTGTGACACAGAATCAAGCATGCCGGTAGCATGGAGCATTGATGGCACCGGCTATGGTGATCAACTGCTCTTTGTAATCACTGACGCGAACGACACGATCATCAACACGACTAGCGATACAACCTATGATTTCGCTGGATCAGCCATCGGTAGTTATGCTGTTTACAGTGTGTATTACAACGGCACATTGGATTCCACAACAGTCAATGCAGGAAACCTCTTAAGTGGCATCACTGCGGGTAATTGTGTTTCAACAAGCACGAATTTCATCTCCGTTACTATCGTTCCGTGCAGCGGCTGTATTGCAGGCGAGGTTAGCATCAGCGGTGATGCACTTCAATTCTGTAATTCAGCATCATCGGTGATAGCGATGAGTAACACAGGCACTTCACTTGATGATAGCTATGTATACGTCATGACTGACAACGGTGGAACCATCGCGGCTACTGCAACGTCGGAGTTTTCCATCAGCGCATTTGCAGCGGGATCCTACCAGATTTACGGTGTTTCATACCAAGGAAACATAACCGGATTGGATGCAGGCTCTGCTCTGTCCTCAATTACCTCTGATGGATGTTTCGAAATTTCATCCAATGGCGTAGCGATTGAAATTTTCGATTGTCAGGATAACACGCCTTGCGCACAGCTGTTCTTCTCAGAATATTTGGAAGGAACCAACGGTACCAAGGCGCTGGAATTATTCAATCCATCATTAGAGACGATTGATCTCACCGGCTACACCATTTTACAATATGCCAATGGCGGTGCAACGCCTTCGGATATTCTTGATCTTTCGGGAACCATTGCTGCATTTGGCACTTACGTTATTGCTAACCCCGGCCAAGGCGGCGGAGGCGGAGCTGCCAGTCAAACCGTTCTCGGACTGGCGGACTTGACTGATCAGATTGCCAACTTCAATGGAAATGATGCGCTTGAATTACGTTACAACGGGACACTCATCGATGCTATTGGTATTGTTGGTGACAATCCAGGCACAGGCAATGGCTGGCCTGTTGCCAACACCAGCACAGTCGACGTCGACATGGTTCGTCAGTTCGATATTCAATCGCCCATGCCGATTTGGGCTATTTCAGCGAATCAATGGGATATCTATGGTAATACGGATTACACGCATTTAGGCAATCACTTTTTCCAACCTTGTACGGATGATTTACTTGCCGGATTCGTGAGTGGTGACATCAATGTAGCTGAGAACGCAGGCACCTTGACCATCAACGTACAATGCCTGAATGCCTCGGGTACCATCACCATCACAGCCAGTCTCGTTGGTGGAACAGCGGATGGAACGGACTATACATTAACACTGCCTTCAACGCTCAATTTCAATGACAGTATTGCCTTGCAGAGCTTCACACTGGACATTATCAACGATGCCAATGCCGAAGGAGCGGAGACTATCATTTTGACGTTAAGCAGCGACAGCGCAGTTACCTGGTTGCAGCAAACGATGACGATCACCATAACTCAAAGCGATCCAAATTGTGATGGAGGAAATCTCTTCGGAGCAGGTCAGGGGCCTATAGCGCAATGCTCAGACCTGCCTAACACACCGCTCGATTTGGTTGGCAATAACAACACAACAGGCGACACCTATGTATTCGTCATCACGGATGCTGCGGATCAGATTCTGGAAATTGTGACAACAGCACCGGTAAGTTTAGATGCTTATGGTGAAGGCACCTTCCATGTTTGGGGATTATCCTACACAGGAAACATTGACTCTACAACTATCGCCACAGGCATGCCTGTTGAAGGCATCAACGCTGATCAATGCGCTGAGTTGTCCGGGAACTTTGCTACGGTAGAACGTA
This sequence comes from Flavobacteriales bacterium, assembly GCA_947464885.1. Lineage (GTDB taxonomy): Bacteria > Bacteroidota > Bacteroidia > Flavobacteriales_D > Sanyastnellaceae > JAIBBG01. The sequence goes on along the minus strand of CANHYZ010000086.1, from coordinate 4,082 downwards.
CGCCCTGCATTATCGTAGGCTGCGATGCGGGCGATGTGTTGATTAGCGACGGTGCTGAATTCATTACCATCTGCAATGGCGACAATCACATCGATATTGGCTTTACCAATACAGGCCAATCCATTGATGACAATTACACTTATTTCGTTACCGACGCCTCAGGCAATATTGTTGAACAAACCGACAGCATTTGGAACGGGGCGTCGGCAGCTGAAGGAACCTACTATATCTACGGCGTTTCTTATTTGAATTCGCTGGTTGATTCCACCATTGCTGAGGGCATGCCTTTCTCCGGCATACTTGCAGATCAATGCCTCGAGGTTTCCGGCAATTTCGTTGAAGCCGTTGTCTTTGTCTGCAGTGGCGTTGCACCTTGCAGTCAGCTTTTCTTCTCGGAGATCATCGAAGATTCACAGTCGGATAAGTCCATCGAGATTTATAACCCTGCATCCTTCCCGGTTGACCTGAGCAATTACACCATTAATCTTTACGCCAATGGCGCAGTAGCTCCAACAGCCAGCGTAACGCTTTCAGGCACTCTTTCGGCACAAAACGTTTATGTCGTGACCAGCAGCGGCAACGGTCAGAATCCAACTGACCAAGCTATTTTGGATGTAACAGACATCACCAGTGATGTTGCGGTGTTTACCGGTAACGACGCGATTGAATTGCAGTATCAGGGCACTGCTGTGGATATTGTCGGCATCATTGGCGACGACCCCGGAGGAAATGGATGGGAATTTGGAAATTCAAGCACTGCAAATCATGTGCTGGTTCGTCGCCAAGAAGTAACCTCGGGCAGCACGGATTGGAATCTGGTTTCCGGTCAGTGGATCAGTTACAATCCAACGGATTATTCACACTTGGGATCACACGATGCCTATGACTGCGGTTTTGTACCACAGGCCATCGTTGGATTCACCACTGCAGCTCAAACAGTGCCTGAGGTTAATGGCACCATGATTACAGTTACTATTCACACCGAAAGCGTTGAAACACCGTTCCAACTTCTGATTGATGAAACAGGAGCGGGTACTGCAACGTTTGGCAGTGATTACAGCGCAGCATTCCCTATTACCCTCACGGTACCTGTCGGAAACAACGACCTATCATTCCAGATGACTGTTCTTGGTGACGCCGTCATAGAAGGCGATGAAACCATCAACCTTTCGCTTACGGCGAATGCTAATGTGTATTTCAACGTACCGACGCAAGTAATTACAATCAGTGAGAACCTCGGTTTGGCATCAGCGGAATCACCTCTGGCTAACTGCTTCCCGAATCCATTCAGCGACCAACTGCAAGTAAATGCTTCAACGGCTATTGAGTCACTGCGCATAACGGATATGAGCGGTCGTACCGTTATATACACGCTTAACAACACGCACGAAAAATCTGTCGTTTTGAATACTTCAACACTCGCAGCAGGAAGCTATCTGCTCGTAATGGAAACAGCTGAGGGCCAGGTTCGTCAACCACTACAGAAAGTAAACTAAGTAATACGATGACCCATAAAAATCCCGGACCTATGTTCGGGATTTTTTTATTTGGCTGATTTGCCACTTCTTTTGCCTATGTCTATGCGTGATAAAACGAATGCACCCGCATGCGTAATCCGTTGTCATTTTAGTGGGCTTTTAATTACACTTGCCGTCAGCTACGTAGTGTATCATCGCTTTGAAAAATTCTTTATTCGCTTGGGAAAGCTCACTAAGCGTGCATGACAGGTATCAGTCGAATGGACTATTAACGTCTTACATTTGGCGCATCGAATTCTCTTTATCTATGAAACAGCTTCTCCTCACAACAGCTTTGATGGTTCTGCTTTCCTGCGCTCAACACTCACAGCACGCCAACTCGTTGAAAATGGTCTCCGTGGAAGAATTTTCCGCGGCATTGAGTGGTTTGGTATCACCTCAACTTATTGATGTGCGCACCGCGGAGGAATTCGCAACAGGCCATTTAGAGAATGCGCAAAACATCAACATCTACGATCAGGATTTTGGCGAGCGCATCGGAAAATTGGACAAAGAGAAAACGGTCTTTGTTTACTGCAAGGCCGGAGGCAGAAGTGCTGATGCCGCTGCTCAATTGCATGAAATGGGATTCAAACAAGTGTATGACCTCGAAGGTGGTTTCATGGCCTGGAGTACAGCAGGTAAGCCATCTACGCAGGCCACGTTGGTCGTAGCCGATACCTTCTCCATAGCCGACTATGAAAAACTGCTTCAATCCGGGGAGCCATTGCTCATCGATTATTACGCACCGTGGTGTGGCCCGTGTAAGAAAATGGAGCCGATTCTCTCAACATTAACAACAGAATTCGCCGGCAAGGTGACCATTGTTCGCATCAATGTGGATGAAGCGAAAGCACTTGTCAAGCAGGAAAAAATCGACAACATCCCGGTTGTGACTTGCATCAAATCCGGTAAAGAAATCAAGCGTGTCAATGGCTTTCAGGATGAAGCCGCCATGCGCGCTATGCTGGGCGAGCTGCTTCAATAGTTCGCAAGTCGTTCTTTTCGAAATCCGCTCGCGGGGTTAATTTTGCCTCGTGAAATCTTTTTACTCCCCGGAATACAAACTTGGCATTCTCGGCGGTGGCCAATTGGGTCGCATGCTGATTCAAGATGCCATCAATTTCAATGTGCACGTCTCTGTGCTTGATCCTGATCCGCATGCACCGTGCGCTGCTATTTGTCACGAGTTTGTTCAAGGCAATTTCAATGAGTACGAGACCGTGCTTGCTTTCGGGAAAACGATGGACTGTCTTACCGTTGAAATAGAGCACGTGAATACGGAGGCCCTTCTTCAACTCGAAAAAATGGGGGTAAATGTTTATCCGAAACCTTCCTTTTTATCGATGGTCAAAGACAAGGGATTGCAGAAGCTTTTCTACCAAGCGCAGCAAATCCCCACTGCTCCATTTCGGTTAACCGAGGATATTCGCTTGGAAGATCCAGCATCGTTGCATTTTCCATTTGTGTTGAAATCGCGCACCGGTGGTTATGATGGAAAAGGGGTTCTGATCATTAAACGCCAAGAGCAATTAGCCGAGGCATTGCCTGGACCCTGTGTCATTGAAACCCTCGTTGATTTCACAAAAGAGCTCGCTATCCTAGTGTCACGCAATGCTAGCGGTCAAATCAGCACCTTTCCGCTCGTGGAAATGGAATTCAATCCGGACGCCAATTTGGTGGAGTTTCTGTTCAGTCCTGCCGCAATTTCAGCCGACATCGAACAGCATGCTAAAGCGCTTGCTGAGCGTATCGTGACCACCGCTGATTTTGTTGGATTGCTGGCCGTAGAGCTTTTCCTGACGACCGATGGAAGTTTGCTTGTCAATGAGATGGCGCCACGCCCTCACAATAGTGGCCACCATACTATCGAGGGGTGCACTACTTCCCAATATGAGCAGCACTTACGCGCCATTTTAAACTTGCCTCCGGGTCATACCGACTTAATACAGCCTGCTGTGATGGTCAATTTACTCGGAGCCGAGGGATTCAGCGGACCTGCGCACTACGAGGGCTTGGAGGACATTCTATCCTGGCCGGGTGTTCATGTGCATCTCTATGGAAAAACACATACCAAGCCCTTCCGGAAGATGGGCCACGTGACTGTCACGGGCAAATCACTATCAGAAGCGCAAGAAACCGCCCGGCGGGTACTTCAGCGGGTGCGTGTCATCACCTAAATCCTCGGTCATTGTTGAAGAAACGTGAACAATTGTCGTCCGCGTTTTACAACTAATCAGTATGGTCGATTTTACTTTAGCCGTATGAAGGCTTATCACGACTTACTTCAACATTTACTTGATCACGGCGTCAAAAAAAGTGACCGCACGGGAACCGGAACCTACAGTGTATTCGGCTATCAGATGCGCTTTAATTTACAGGAAGGATTTCCGCTGCTCACCACCAAAAAACTACACACCAAATCCATCATTCATGAATTGCTTTGGTTTTTGAAAGGCGACACCAATATTGCTTATCTCAAGGATAACGGTGTTTCGATTTGGGATGAATGGGCTGATGCGGATGGAAACTTAGGGCCTGTGTACGGCTATCAATGGCGCTCCT
>CANHYZ010000085.1 GCA_947464885.1 Flavobacteriales bacterium | reverse complement strand
TCCAAATTATCATTCTTCGCTATCGGCAATAAAAATTGCGCACCAGTTCCAATGAATAAGCCGCTAGGTGAAGCATCTACAGCCGACTTATCCGTTAATGGGAAATATTTGATTTTTAACTCCGGACTCATGCCAACAAAGGAAATTTTGGCATTCGATTCAATCGGACTTTCACCCGTGTTCGAGAAATTTAATTTTGAGGAAATAAATTGCAAAGAAGCGCCACCCTCGAAAATGAAACTTTTATATGATGTTTCAAATCGCAATAGTCCAACAGACACATTGTGAGAGGTAAAGTCATAATTCGAACTATCGTCTGAATACGAAACATGTGAGAAAGAATATCCAGGAGACAGAATAGAATATTCAGGTTTCACTTTTCGTTGCGCTAAGGCACAACCAGAAATTAATGCAATGTTAGCTAATATCAAAAAAACTCTTACCACCATAATAATACTGTTGATTCGTAATTGTAAATAACATCCGGCTGGTTGTTACCATATGCTACGCCTATATCGCGAGCAGCTGATATAATTGCCTTTTCAATTTCAACACCATCCTCATACTGTCGCAGTTTAAAGTCCCATTCACGCTTATCCAACTCTAATACTCTCTTTGAAATGCTGTTAACAAGATCTTGTGCCCCTGAGGAACATTTAGAACCTGGGGGAATTTGTTTTAATAATTGAGCTGCAGCGTTCGCCCCATTCATATCCTGTTTTGAGCTCCAAACCGCCGTTGCCTCCGTTAACAGCTTTGTGCATTCAAAATCGATTTTTTTCTGGTAGACATTAGCAATCAGCGCGTATGCCCTACTGAAGCAGTCTTTGCATACAGTCGGAACAGAAGTCAGCCTATTCAAGGAGGCGTCGAATTTATTTTGCTCAGACAGACTTTTTGCCTCAGTCAATATAAAATCACACTGGCTATTATAGAATTCAATAATTTCATTCTTCCCTTGTTCTACAAGCTCTTTAAACACCGGATCCGATGGTTTAATTCTTTTGAAAGCATCGATGTAAGCTTTAGTTTCCGTAACCCCGACGCCCACAACGGTTTTAGAAACTGAGGAAAATTTCTTGCCATCGATTGCATCGCCCACGTATAATGTTACTTGTATATTCATGCTAACCATAGGTTGGGGCGTTGGAGCAATATCCTTCGAAAGCACCGACACATTGCAAGTGATGAAGAATCTCTCTTTGGCGGAACTCCCCCCCATCCCATTTTGTGTTGCTACTTCACTCAGCTTATTCTTCAAAAGCGAGGCTGACTCAGGTGATAAACTCTCCACTTGTTTTGGCACGTATGAGTAGAGTGCTATTCTAGAGATATCATCGCTCGATTTCAAATTATTCTGAGCCATTGAATCAATAGCCACGAACAGGTAAATGGAAAGGACGATTAGATTAATTCTCATCTGCAGTAAATTTTATTTTTTTCCAAAAATGATAAACGCCGTACCAAGACCTGCTTTCTGAATTTCTATTTCCGTTGCAGGAATTCCTATGCTAATTAGATACTTCTTTAATTTTTTTGCGAATCCTCTACCGTCGAATTGGGCACCATTGTCGTCATATAAAGGAATACGCACACCAGGAATATACATTTTGAGCTCACTGCCCGATACCGCCCCTGACTTTCCTTTCATTGCGTTTTGTGCAACCCACTCCTCAATCAGAACCGCCAATTCCTCTCCACCATAATCATACGTGTCCAAGTCCTTGCCCCAACTATCATATACCCAAACGCGAACAGTGATTTCTCTACCATTCACAAACATGTCCTCGAAAGTAGTTTGTAAGGAAGCTTTAAAACCATCCATCTTAGATTGAACAGCCTCTCTCAATAAGTCGGCATCGGAAGCATTACCAGCAGTAATCCACTCACCAGAACCATCAGCATAAGCAACCTGCTGATTCGTAAAGGTGTCAACACCCTTGAGTCGGAATTCTGTTACCCTCTTTCGCGGACCTTGTTTTTCTATTTTCCAATATACCTGAAATTCAATATCGTGTTTTCCATTTTCGCGGATCTCATCTATCGGACTAGAGGAAACCGTTCCTCGGCTGCCACCGCCAAGAAGGTTTTCTTCAGCATTCATTTGTTTAGCATTATTCAAAGTTTGACCAAGGTCAGCCAATTTGAAGCCGTCCTTTTGCATTTCAGCACCAATTTTTCCCATCACAGAATTCAAATCCGGAAATGTCATCATCGCCTTCTCATAATCAGGGAGTGTTTCGGTCTTTCCTTGGTTGTCATATGTAAGGACATAGCCGTGTTCAACACACCAGTCAAGTGAAGGCACAACCATAATTGCTGGCTTCTTCGCCTGAGAGAAACTCGTTAGCACTGAAAGACAAAAGAAAAGTGAGAGTGGAATAAATTTCATAGTTCGAGTCATTGTTTTAAAATATTGTCTTTAATTAATTTTGCCTTTAATAGCCCTCGTTCTACGCGAACAACAGCGCTCATATTTATTGACTTTCTACCCTTTTGACGATCACGGTCAATCTTATCACCAACTCGCTCATCTTGGAGGCTCACAAATTCAAGATATTCGCCGCCATCAGCAAAGAAACTATTAAAATAAACGTCGTACTTCGTTCTGGCATTCACCTCTGGAACCAAGGGTTTTATAGAGCAAGCACCCCTGCCTTTTCGAATACCGTTGAAAAGAACGTCTAAAACAGCATTTTTTTTCGCTTGTTCGACTGCGTCAAATCTATTTCTACCATTTCCCCATGCCAAAATTGTTTCACTCCCATCTGCCTCAACCCCCATGCATTCGCAAGAATTAGTGTATTCGCCAGCATCTCTTGCTTGCGCAAAAATGTTCGCAGTGAAACACATTAACAAAATTCCAAAAAAAATTTTCTTCATGATATAAATTTTTAAGTTCAATCAAAACCAGAACTCAAACCCTGAATAATACCTTGGGCTTGTAAATCCTTTTTAAGGAGGTCCTTTCGAACTGAAACCACCACACCAACCTTATACTCCTTGCCAACCTTTAGGTAGTCATCTCCATCAACAGATCCGTCGCCAGAAACAGCTACATATTTCATGTATGCCCCGCCATCGTCAAAAAAAGCATTAAAAAAATCCGCCTTTTCATTCTCTAATCCCGCCGTTCTCGCGATTGGTGGTTGACTAGAAAACCGTCCAGATGCTGGAACTCCTTGAAAAATCACACCATGTATCGCATTTTTTTTTGCCTGCTCAATGGCAACATTTGGTTTTTTTGAATAAGACCATACCTTGACTAGGTAGGTACCCTCATTGCCTTCACCAGCTGATTCGAGTTCATAACGCCAGATTTTAGTATCCTTGTCCGCCTTGCGTCCCGCCTGCGCCAATCCAACAAATGAAATAAATAAAAAGGGAAGAAATAATAATTGTCTCATGATTATAAAATTTTTCAAGATTAAATTTTAAAGCGAATTCCTCCAATAAACGATATGGGCGAAACTTTCATGCTAGGAGGAACTTCCGGCTCATAACTACCTGTTACAAACGTAGGTGTTAAATAGAATGAAATTAAAGGAGAAACATGTAAACCTAGCCCACAAGCCAAACTAAGGCCGGCCTTAGCGAATGAAGTATTCGATGCCTCAGAGCCGTTTGAATCATCAGTGGTTGATGTCCCTGAGTAGGAGCTTTCGTATTCTTTGCCTTTAAAGGTGACAGAATTAATAGTAAGATTCTTCGCCGCAATACCTACCTGAGGGTACAGATAAAATTTACCCTGTTTCGTTGGATAAATTTCTTTACCCAAATAGACACCTAAAATTATTTCGCTTGCCTTTAATTCAGCTTTTTCACTTGAGCCTATAAATAAAGTAGTGTCTGCCGCACTGAAAGTGAAATCAGAAACATCCTTGTAGATACGATTTCCACCTAGGCTAAAATATCCACCAATGTGCGTGCCGGCTGTAAAAGCCGGTGATGACTTTTTAAATGCACTTCGCCAAATCCTAGGGATATTTATTTCAGCGCCTAATCCAAATCCAGGAGCAAATCCAAGACTAGCAGAAAAACCATAGTCCTCCTTCATTTCAACAAACATACCAGGATACATTTTCTTACCACCTTGTTGCTGAAACTTGGAGGCAGCACTTTCGCCCGTAGATTCACCATCATTATTCGCTATTTTAGTTGGTCGAAGAACGCCCTTTCTTTTCAAGATTTTGTTTCCTTTCTTATCCAATTGCTGTTCATATACAAAAAAGCGCTGCTCTATATATATACCCTCTTTTGTTCCCAACTTAACGGTTGTGGGGTAAACACTAAACAGAGGAGCTCTCACCCGGAAGTCTACAATTTGTTTGCTCGCTTGAAAAATCGCATCTTCCTGGAACTCCGGAGCGCATCGAACCAGCAACTCCTCCATCGACAATCTCCTGTTAAATGGACCATATTTATTAGGGTCGTTGGACTGCGTGGAAGTTACCAATCCAGAAACCATCGAAACGTAGACCAGAGGGAAATTCATTCTATCAAACGCGCTTATTCTGGAATTCCGATCTTCTGTAGTTTGAGAATCCACCCACAAATCATCAAAAAAAACATTTTGCAAACTATCAGTCCAGTCCATTTTTAAAACGTGCATATCATATTCTATTCTCCAACCCTCCTCTGTTCGCTTTATTGGTGTAAATGGCTTTTTTGATTTTTCGGCACGAGCTCGAGCATTCGCATCTCGCTCATCATAATATTGCTCCATTGTCTTGATACCCGAAATCTCATAAACAGCAATATAGGTTTTACCTAAAAGTTCATAGCCCATATCACCTAGTCGTGAATTTTCTGACGCGTTGTCCTTGATAACATCAGAATCTGTCGCTGTATTCCGTCCGCGACTCTCAATCAGCGTAGTTGACATGTTGCCTGCCGCATCCCTCCCCCACCACATTGCAATAGCTTTATTTGCAATTGGAGTCAACGCATTTATCACAACCTTCTCACAATCCAATCGGTGCTTCTCTGCAGCAATTTTAGCTTGCTTCAAAATCCCTTTCAAACCAGCATTTTTATCTACATAATCCTCAATGCTCGGGTAATTCACCGATAGTGGGCCGTAGTTAATATCGTTGTGATCGAAGCGATTTTGCGGAACAACTTTTCTCATTTCCTCAACCAATGGCATTGCAATAGAAGAAGAATTGAAAACAACGTTGGTTATTGAAGGTCTGTAAAATTTAGCACGAGGCTTCTGAACTTCCTGAGCTGAAGTGAATAATGCAACGAACAACAACGACAATGTAAGGTTCAGGCCGATTAATCTCATTTTAATGGATGACATAGCTTAGTGGTTATGATAACACAAACATAAGGGTGTGCGCTAAACATAATAACACAACTTTTCAACATTCCGCAATGCACCGTTGGTCTTGATCCTCCATAACCTAAGAGAATCTAATAACTACTATTGCGTAAATTTCACATCTGCTATGACCCAAAAACGCATTCGTGTGCGCTTTGCCCCCAGTCCAACCGGACCCTTGCACATGGGTGGCGTGCGCACCGCTCTTTATAATTATTTGTTCGCCAAAAAACACGGTGGCGATTTCATTTTACGCATTGAGGACACCGACCAAGGTCGCTTCGTGCCCGGCGCCGAAGATTACATCATTGAAGCACTCAAGTGGTGTGGCATTGAGCCCAACGAAGGTTTGGGATTTGGCGATGGCCCATACGCGCCCTATCGCCAAAGCGAGCGCAAACCGATGTTTCGTCAGTATGCAGAACAACTCGTAAGCAGCGGGCACGCCTACTACGCTTTCGACACGCCGGAAGAAATGGATGCGCTGCGCAAACAAGCCGAAAGCAATAAGCAGACGTTCTCATACGATGCACGCACCCGCATGCAACTGCAAAACTCGCTCGCTCTTAGCGAAGCCGAAGTGAAGCAGCGCATGGATAACGGCATGGCCTATGTCATCCGCCTAAAAGTACCACAAGGAGAAAGCATCATCATCAACGACCTCATCCGCGGAGAAGTCGTGTTTCAATCCGATATCGTAGACGACAAGGTGTTGCTCAAGAGCGACGGCATGCCGACCTATCACTTAGCCCACATCGTGGATGATTACCTCATGAAAATCACCCACGCCGTGCGCGGCGAAGAATGGCTACCGAGTGCTCCGGCGCACGTGCTCATTTATCGCTACCTCGGTTGGGAGAGCGACATGCCACAGCTCGCACACTTACCACTTTTGCTCAAGCCCGATGGTAACGGCAAACTCAGCAAGCGTGATGGGGATCGATTGGGCTTTCCTGTTTTTCCGCTCGACTGGAACGATCCGTTTACCGGTGAAAAATCATCGGGCTACCGCGAGCGTGGCTACTACCCTGAAGCGTTCGTGAACATGCTTGCGTTCCTTGGTTGGAACCCTGGAACCGAACAAGAAATCTTTTCACTCGAAGAATTGTGCGCGCATTTTTCATTCGAACACATTCACAAAGCGGGCGCGAAATTCGATCCCGAAAAAGCGAAGTGGTTCAACGAACATTACCTGCGTACAACCGAAAGCAGCGAGCTCGGCGCACACATCAAATCAGATGTTCAACAGACTTTCAACATCGCAGAGGATAATCGCCGATTAAGCGCAGACTATCTCACGAAAGCCGCTGAACTCCTCAAGCCACGCGTGCAATTCGAGCATGAAATGAAAACGACCGGGGCTTATTTGTTTCAAGCTCCCGATACTTACGATGAAACCGTAGTTGCAAAAAAATGGAAGCCGGAATTGCGTCCGTTTTTCGAAGGACTGCAAGCGGCGCTGGCGGCGTTGCCTGCGTTTGAAACCGCACACATCGACGAAACCATCAAGTCAACCGCAGCTTCATTCAATCTGAAGCCCGGAGAAATCATGCAACTGCTCCGCGTCATCGTCAGCGGACAAGGCGGTGGCGTAGATTTACTTGGCATGATTGAGCTGCTCGGACAAACAGAAATCAGTGAACGAATGACCCGTGCGTTGAGTCGCATCGGACAATAACTTTGACCCATGGATATTCAAAGAGGACCCAATTTTCTCGAAGAGATTATTGCAGAAGATATAAAGAACGGTAAGCACGGAGGCCGCGTTCTCACGCGCTTCCCGCCGGAACCGAATGGCTATTTGCACATCGGACACGCAACATCGATTTGCCTCAACTTCGGTTTGGCTAAACAGTTTGGCGGCAGCACCAATTTGCGCTTCGATGACACTAATCCCGTTACCGAAGACACGGAGTATGTCAACAGCATTCGCAACGACATCAAATGGCTTGGCTTCGAATGGGCTAATGAGTTTTATGCGAGTGATTATTTCGATACGCTCTATGCCTTTGCCGAGAAGCTCATCCAGGCAGGGTTAGCGTATGTCGACGATAGTTCAGCCGAAGAAATTGCGTCCATGAAAGGCACGCCCACCGAGCCCGGCAAGAACTCCCCGTACCGTGATCGCAGCGTGGATGAGAACCTTGATTTGTTCCGTCGCATGCGTGCAGGCGAATTCAAGGAAGGTGAAAAAACATTGCGTGCGAAGATTGATATGTCGTCGCCCAACATGCACCTGCGCGACCCGTTGATGTACCGCATCAAGTTTGCTCATCACCACCGCACAGGTGACAAGTGGTGCATCTATCCGATGTACGACTTTGCGCACGGACAAAGCGATTCGATTGAAGAGATCACGCACTCGATATGCACACTCGAATTCGAAGTGCACAAGCCACTGTACAACTGGTTTATCGAAAAACTCGGCATTTTCCCGAGTCAACAATATGAGTTCGCGCGTCGCAACTTGAACTACACCGTGATGAGCAAGCGCAAACTGCTGCAACTTGTGAACGAGAAGCACGTCAACGGCTGGGACGATCC
>CANHYZ010000084.1 GCA_947464885.1 Flavobacteriales bacterium | reverse complement strand
GCCTTGAGCAAGCAATCGGCGGCACAGAAGTTTTTTGTGATTGGGGATATGCTGGAGCTCGGCGATATGGGGCCTGACGAACACCGCCACATCATGGATGTCGCAAAGCGATTGGGTTTGAAGGGCATTTTGGTTGGGCCGATTTTCAAGTCTGTTTGGAAGGACGGTGATGATGATGTGTTTGAAAACAACCTGGCCGCCAAGGCTCATCTCGAAACCATGGCGATACGCGATCATGTGATTTTGATAAAGGGTTCGCGGGGAATTAAACTCGAAGAAGTGGTAAGCGCGCTGTGACGCGGTAATTTTGTAACCGACTATGAGCAAGAAGAATTTTATTGAAGAATTGAAGTGGCGCGGCATGTTGCATGACGTGATGCCCGGCACCGAGGATGAATTGCAGAAGGGCATGGTGCTCGGCTACATTGGATTCGACCCGACGGCTGATTCGTTGGGCGTGGGCAATCTCGTGCAGATTATGTCGCTGTTGCACTTCCAGCAATGCGGTCATAAGCCGATGGCTTTGATTGGCGGTGCAACGGGCATGGTAGGCGATCCTAGCGGTAAGAGCGCCGAGCGCAACTTACTCGATGAGGAAACACTGCGTCACAACCAGGCGTGTCAGCAGAAGCAGATTGAGAAATTCCTCGATTTCAACTGCGGTGCGAATTCGGCGGAGATGGTCAACAATTACGACTGGTTCAAGTCGTTCGGATTTTTGGAATTCATCCGCGATGTGGGCAAGCACATCAGCGTGAACTATATGATGGCGAAGGATTCGGTGAAGAACAGACTGGAGACGGGGATGTCATTTACCGAGTTCAGTTACCAGCTGGTGCAGGGCTACGACTTTTATTTTTTATGGAAGAACAAGGGCGTGATGTTGCAGATGGGAGGTAGTGATCAGTGGGGAAACATTGTGACGGGCACCGAGTTGATTCGTCGCAAAGACGGTGGTCAGGCGTTCGCGCTCACAACACCGCTCATCAAGAAGGCCGACGGAACGAAATTCGGGAAGACCGAGAGCGGTAACATCTGGTTGGATCCCAAGCGCACCTCGCCGTATAAGTTTTACCAGTTCTGGTTGAATGCGAGTGATGCTGACGTGTCGACGTACATCCGCATTTTCACCTTGATGACGCGAGAGGAAATCGAAGCGCTCGAGGCTGAGCAAACGCAAGATCCCGGCAAGCGCCCGATGCAAAAGGCGCTGGCGAAAGACATCACATGCCGTGTGCATTCGGTGGCGGATTATGAAGCGGCGGTGGCTGCATCCGATATTTTATTTGGCAAAAGCACAGATGAAGATTTGCGCAAGTTGAGCAGCGAAACGTTGATGGAAATCTTTGAGGGCGTTCAGCAGGGCGATATCACTCGCGATGAATTATCAGCGGGACTTTCGATTGTAGACTCTCTGGTGAAGAGTGGCTTTATGAAGTCGAACGGCGAGGCGCGACGGGCGTTGCAGGAGGGAAGTATCAGCGTGAATAAAGTGAAGGTGGATGCGGAGCGTGTGCTATCAGCCGCGGATGTACTGGCCGGTGGAGTGGTGTTGTTGCAGAAGGGGAAGAAGAATTACTTTTTGTTGAGGGTGTAAAGGGATTTCACGCAGAGAGAAGTTTCTCGCAAAGTGCGCGGAGAGGAGTTTCTCGCAAAGCCCGCAGAGAGGAGTTTCTCGCAAAGCCCGCAGAGAGGAGTTTCTCGCAAAGTGCGCAAAGAGAAATTCTCGCAAAGTGCGCAAAGTGAAAATCGCGCAACTTATACGAAGTGAATTACACACGGAGAATTCGAAGGATACCTTCTCTGAGAGCTTTGCGTGATTTTATCTCTGCGAGCACTGCGTGAAATCGCTTTCCGTTAACCCTTCCCACTTTGCGAAAAAAATAAACCGGATCGTTTCCAACCCGGCTTATTTGTTTAGGAAATCATGATAGTCAAAAAACCAAAAGGGTGTTGCAGCACGCCTTCAGGCTTCAGTTTTATCTGGAGTTGTGCTCCGAGAGTAAGACGGTGATGGGAAGGGGAGGGTTGCTTTTTTATCGGGATTTTTTTATTAACCGCCCCTCGGCTTCGCTCACCAACCGTCGAGGGGCCAATGCACGCAAGGAAGGGCCAAGTTCTCTGCGAGCTCTGCGTACTTTGCGTGAATCTCCCTTTGCGGTCTTTGCGAGAAATCCTCTTTGCGGTCTTTGCGTGAAAAATCGTTGCGTGAGTTACCCCCTTAATCCCTCCGCAATCTTCCGGTCATTCGCCAAGCGCGGCACTTTATTCTGTCCGCCCAGCTTGCCCGCTTTGCGCATGTAATCGTTGAACGCACCCTTGCGCACGAAGGTGAGAACGGCGGGCTGTAATACGTTGCCCTGAATGAGATCGCGGTAGTAGATGTTGCGGCGTTGCATGGAAGCGTCGAGCAGTATGGCCATGCGTTGGCGTTTTTCCTCCGGTACTTCGGTGTCCGTTTCAATGAGCCACTCGTGATAGGGTAGTCCTGATGCCGGCGCAACGACGGGCGCAACGTGAAATTCATTTACCCGAACACCGAGCTCTGCGCAAGCTTCAATCATCGCGCCTTCCACTTCCTCTGCAATCACGTGCTCACCAAAAGCGCTGGTGAAGTGTTTGATGCGTCCCGTTACCTTGATGCGGGGCGGATCGAGCGAGGTGAACTTCACCGTATCACCGATGCTGTAGCCCCACAGTCCCGCGTTGTTGGAAAGAATGAGCGCGTAGTTCACGCCGATTTTCACTTCACTCAGCGAGAGACGTTTCGGATGTTCGTTGAAGTATTCATCCGTCGGAATAAACTCGAAGAAGATGCCGCTGTTGACGTTGAGCAATAAACCATCTGCTTCTTGCGAATCCTGAAACGCCAGAAAGCCTTCACTGGCAGGATACAGCTCAATGATGGGAAAGCGCTTGCCGATGAGGGATTCGAATTTGGCGCGGTACGGTTCGAAGTTGACACCACCATACACAAACAAATCGAAATCGGGAAACACTTCCGCAATGGTCTGTTTGCCGGATTTAGCGAGCAGCACTTCGAAATACATCTGCACCCAATTGGGGATGCCGCTGATGAGCGTCATGCGCTCGCGCAGCGTTTCCTCGGCGATGCGGTTCACCTTCTCTTCCCAATCTTCGATGCAATTCGTCGCATAGGAAGGCATCCTGTTTTTTTGCAAGTAACCGGGAACGTGATTGGCCACAATACCCGACAGTCGGCCGTATGGAATGCCGCTCGGCAACGTATCCATCTTCGGACTTCCCTGCAGGAAAATCATTTTGCCCGAAGTGAATTTCGAATTGCCGGTTTCTGCGATATAACTCAACAGGGCGTTGCGTGCAGTGCCGATGTGATTGGGCAGTGAGTCTTTGGTAAGCGGGATGTACTTCGTGCCGCTGGTGGTTCCGCTTGTCTTACAGAAATACTGCGGAAGACCCGGCCACAACACATCGCGCTCGCCTTGCTTCGCGCGTTCGATGTAGGGCAGGAGCGCTTCGTATTCGGCTACGGGAAGGGCTTGCTTCCATGCGGCGTAGGAGTCGACTTGCGCGAGTTGATGATCACGACCGAATGCGGTTGCTGCACCATTTTTCAGCAGTGATTTGCGCACGGCTTCCTGACACGCTACTGCTCGCTGCGCATCGCGTTGTATTTGCTTTTCGATAAGCTTGGCGTAAGCGCGAGCGGCGAATGATTTGATCGACATGTTGGCCCTCTGTTACTGCTTCACCACTTGCGTTTGGTAGCGGTTCGTGTTGTCGCTGAGGATGATGCGGTATAAGCCCGGAGCAAGTGCCGTTAGCGACGACGTGTAAGGCGTGTGTTGATTCGCGGTAACGCGTTCCTTGCGTACCAGTTGTCCCGTCACATCATACCACGAAGCTGTCAGTTCTGTATTGACGGCAACAGGAACCGTGATGGTCACGCCGTCGGTGGCGGGATTCGGAAACGCCTGCAACTGATGTACGAGCGCTGTGCTGTTTTCAACGGTGTTGAACGCACCGAAATTCATCCGCACCATGGGCAGCATATCGAGGTAGAACCAGTCTTGCGGGAAGTAGCGCACCAGTGCAGTTCCTTCTTCCGCGCTGCCCGACATGGCGCACACGAAATTGTCGACGCCATCGGTGCTGGCCACGGCCACGAAGTACGCTTCGCCGGCATAGACTTGAATGGGGCTATCGAAAACGAGGTTGGTCAAAATCTGATCGCCGTAGCTATTCAGCATGGAGGAAGTCAATTGAACGGGTTGACTAACACCGAGGAGATCGGCTTCGACGCCATTTTGAATATCGAATCGATAGAGTCGGCCTTCGATGGTGGCCGGCGTCGATGAGCCAATGCCAACGCCAACGGTGATGGAGTGACAGGTGAGGTCTTCGGCTGTCACCAGAAACACATTGCCGAGTTCGTATTCGACATCGGCGTAATCGGGAGTGCCCAGATACACGGCGCTGGCGAAGATGCGATCGCGCGCGTACTGAACATCATCGATGTAGAAATAGGTTGTATCGCGGTTGTTGAGCGGCTCTTCATCCGTCTCCAATTGGGTGGCTTCAAACGCGAGTTTGTATTCGCCGAGAATTGGGTCCATTTGATAATTGCCTGAGCGCATCGCCACGGATTCACCCACGTAGGCAAAAGTGCCTTCGGTGGAAACAGCTTCGTGAATGACGGTGCCGGACGCCGCATTGATGACATCAACATGCAAGCGGCAATCGGTTTGCACAATGCTGCCTTGATTGACGGCTGTTGCCGAGAATTTCAGGCTAGGCGCCATGGAGGTTGGATACTTGGAGTATTGCATGAACTCGTATCCCGTGGGGTGTGTAGGATCTGTCAAATTGAAATCACCGTAGTTGAAGGAGGTCAGCTCGAGGTCGTTGGAGTAGGTGTCAACGATTTTCACATCATCGAGTTGCCAGAAGTAGTAAAGTCCATCGAACACAAAGCGTATGCGTACGGTGGGCTGAAAGGCCACGTAGTTGGAAATCTGAATGACGTGCACATCGTTAAGCGGAGTGGGATTGGGGATGGCGGGATTGGTGAAGACCGTCCACCACGTGAAGCCATCGGTGGAGACTTCAACACGCGCAGTTGCCTCGAGTGTTTTGAGGTATTGGTTGAATTGAAGGGCCACGCTGCCATAGTTGGTCAGGTCGATAACGGGCGAGGTCAGTGTGGTGAAATGGGGGCCGGGTGCGGGACCTGTTCCGATGTTTTCATCCGCGCAAGGGAGGTCGGGGTTGTCCCACCAGTTCGAGTCGAAAATCATGAAGCCGTTGGCAGCCGTGGGACTCAGGATAGGTTCGCCGAGGTTGTCCAACACGCAGCTTCCGCGTGAGCCGACTTCGTTATTGGGCTGGGTTGCGGGACCGCGGTATTCCCAAGCGGCAACACCGCCGGCGGCAAAGCTCGTCCAGCCGTCGAAGCCAGTGGCAAAATCTTCTTCCCAGATGACCTCGCGGTTTTGTCCCTGCACTGCCGCATCGCGTGAATCGAGCGCGTAGGTGCCGGGGGCGGGGTTGAAAAGCTGCTGTCCGATAGCGGTATGGCAGAGCAGACAAACGAGAACGGACGTGTATAGATATCTCATACGCTTAATTGTTCGTAGCGAATATAGGGGATGAATAGGGGGTTAGAGAAGGCATTCTTTGAGGATGCTCAGAGGGCTATAACGATTTCATGCGCTCGATGACGGTAGTGCCATAGCTCGAAGGTGCGTTGTCCGTGAGCGCCCTTGTAATGTGCGGTGATCCGCGCATCGTCGCCTGTGAAAGGAGCGATTTCGATATGCTCAGCAAAGGCGACGTTTTCTCCCCAAAATTTGAAGATGGCTTCTTTGGCGCTCCAGATGATGGTCATGTCGCGCAGAGCTGCCGTCGGATCCGCTTGCGATGCACTCATGAGGCGGGCTTGTTCGGCAGGTGAACAGAATTTGGTGAGGATGGTTCGAATTTGCTCGGTCGGTTGTTGGACATCGATACCAACAGGACTGTCAGCGAGCACGAGCGCAACGAGGTTGTCGCAATGCGAAATGGATAGTTGTCCTGCGGGCAACACCGGCTTGCCATTGGGCAGATAGGTGAGCTTTGGCACGTTCATACGGTGCATGAGCAGGCGAGAGGCGAGCCATTCACGGTTTCGTCGGGCGGATTTGATAACGGGTTTTACTTCAGATGAGCCGCACTGTTCCCATTGATGATGCAAGGCTTCATCAGACTCATTAAGGGTCCAAATGGCCAGTGTAAATGGCGCATTTTCGTTGGGGGCGTGAACTATTTCTGCCGGCATGGGTTAATGTGGTCATGCAAACCTACGAAACCTCTTTTTTAAGGTTTTGTTTAACGCAACTCCGAATCTAAGTCGTATCTTTGCGCCCTCTTTTTCAAGATATTAAAACCAATACACATGAGCATTCAAACAGCTAATCAGGTGACAACCTACAAAGTGAAAGACATGAGCCTCGCCGAATGGGGCCGCAAAGAGATCAAATTGGCCGAAGCAGAAATGCCGGGTTTGATGAGCTTGCGCAAAGAGTTTGGTCCGTCGAAGCCATTGGCCGGCGCTCGCGTTGCGGGTTGTCTGCACATGACGATTCAAACGGCGGTGTTGATCGAAACACTCATTGAATTGGGTGCGGAAGTGAGCTGGAGCTCTTGCAATATCTTCTCTACACAAGACCATGCTGCTGCGGCGATTGCTGCTGCGGGTATTCCGGTATATGCGTGGAAAGGGATGAACAACGAAGAATTTGACTGGTGTATCGAGCAGACGCTTCACGCGTTTAGCGGTGGCCAGTCTCTTAATATGATTTTGGACGATGGCGGTGACCTCACCAACATGGTATTCGATAAATACCCTGAGTTGGTATCCGGTATCCGTGGTATCTCTGAAGAGACGACAACGGGTGTTCTTCGCTTGTATGAGCGTGAAAAGAACGGCAGCTTGTTGTTGCCTGCGATCAACATCAACGACTCTGTAACCAAGAGCAAGTTTGACAACAAATACGGTTGCCGCGAGTCGCTCGTGGATGCTATCCGTCGTGCTACCGACCTGATGATGGCCGGTAAGGTGGCGGTTGTAGCCGGTTTCGGCGACGTAGGAAAGGGCTCTGCCGATTCATTGCGTCATGCGGGTGTTCGTGTAATCGTGTCTGAAATTGACCCGATTTGCGCATTGCAAGCGGCGATGGAAGGTTTCGAGGTGAAGCGCATGGACAATGCGATTCCTGAAGCGGATATCGTGGTAACAGCAACCGGTAACCACAACATCATCGTGGACCGTCACTTCAAAAACATGAAGCACAACGCGGTGGTATGTAACATCGGTCACTTCGACAACGAAATCGATATGGCTTGGTTGAATGAAAACTACGGTAACACGAAGGACACCATCAAGCCACAGGTTGACAAATATTCAATCGGTGATAAGGACATCATCGTATTGGCGGAAGGCCGTTTGGTAAACCTCGGTTGCGCTACCGGTCACCCATCGTTCGTGATGAGTGCATCGTTCACCAACCAAACCATTGCTCAGCTCGAGTTGTGGGAGAATCACAAGAATTACGAAAACAAAGTATACGTTCTTCCAAAGCACCTCGATGAGAAGGTAGCTCGTCTGCACCTGGCCAAGGTGAACGCCGAATTGGAAGTTCTCACCACCAGCCAAGCCGACTACATCGGTGTGAAGGTGGAAGGACCGTATAAGGCGGAGACTTATAGGTACTGAGGACTGGGTACTGGGTACTGAGGACTAGGTACCGGAAAATAATTGAGGGGTGGGTGCGAAAGCGTCCGCCCCTCGTGCCTTATATTACCCACTCCCCAGTCCCCAGTCCCCAGTCCCCAGTCCCCAGTCCCCAACTCGGGCAACCTTTTG
>CANHYZ010000083.1 GCA_947464885.1 Flavobacteriales bacterium | reverse complement strand
CCGACTTATGCAAAGAAAGCGATCCACGGATTGTTCACTAATACTTACGTCAATGGATAGTGCGCCTTTGCGCAGGATTTGAAGAAGTCCTAATCCCGCTCCACCCTTTTCACCGAAATACGTGCTGTTAATCTGTGTTTGAAAAGCTTCCTTACGCTCACTGTCATTCATGCCATGGATATGCTCGGCATGCTCTTTCAAACGCATGGCATCGGCCGGATGTGCTTCATTTTCGAGTTGAAAAGTGAGACAGTCTTTTTCAATGGTCCATGTAAAGGTTACTTTATTGTCCAAACTGTAGCGCATGCCGTTATCGAGCAGCTCAATGGCGAAACTGCACAGTTTGCGAATGTCTTTTCTCGGGCCTAGATTCTTGTACAGAATCCCCGAAAGCAGATCAACGAAGTCTACAATTCCTCCCTCATCAATTTTTCCGAAATACCTCAGCGCGTTGTCTATCATAGCCTTGTCGTTTAGTGTTTTCTATGCCCCGGCTTGCGCAAAGGGCAGTTTAAGTCTGCTTATTACGCATTTTGTGCGGAAAGGTTACCGCCCGTGAAGGAGGTATGTTCGAAACGTCGTTTCTTTGCGCCTCGATGAAAACAAAAACGCTTCGTCAAAACAAAGTCAACGTGGTCACCCTCGGTTGCGCCAAGAATATCTTCGATAGCGAAGTAATGATGGCACAGCTCAAGGCTAATGCCTTCGAGGTCGAGCATGAAAGTGATACCCGTGACGCTGAGATTGTGATTGTGAATACCTGTGGCTTTATCGATAATGCCAAAGAGGAGAGTATTAATACCATTTTAGCATGGGCTAAAGAGAAGGAAAGGGGCAACGTCCACAAACTCTATGTGACAGGGTGCCTATCTGAGCGCTACAAGCCCGAACTGGAGAAAGACATCCCCGAAGTGGATGCTTTTTTTGGAACACGAGAACTACCCCGACTGCTAAAAACACTTAAGGCCGATTATAAGCATGAGCTTGTAGGTGAACGATTGCTGACCACGCCTGCGCATTACGCCTATTTCAAAATCAGCGAAGGCTGCGACAGGCCGTGTTCATTTTGCGCTATCCCGCTTATGCGTGGAAAGCACGTGAGCACGCCCATGGAGCAGTTGGTTTCCAATGCTAAAAAACTTGCAGCAGGTGGCACGAAGGAATTGATCCTGATTGCGCAGGATTTGACCTATTACGGTTTAGACATCCATAAAAAACGCGAACT
This sequence comes from Flavobacteriales bacterium, assembly GCA_947464885.1. Classification (GTDB taxonomy): domain Bacteria; phylum Bacteroidota; class Bacteroidia; order Flavobacteriales_D; family Sanyastnellaceae; genus JAIBBG01. The sequence continues at coordinate 6,690 of CANHYZ010000083.1, read as the reverse complement.
CTCGGACTTGCTCAAGCATTTGAGTGATGTCGAGGGCATCGAATGGATTCGTTTGCAATACGCATTTCCTTCAGGCTTCCCTATGGATGTGTTGGATGTCATGAACGAGCGCGACAATATTTGTAAGTATCTGGATATGCCCCTTCAGCATGGCACAACGCGCATGCTCCAGGCGATGCGTCGCGGGATTACGCGCGAGAAAACAGATGCGCTTATTGCTGAAATTCGTTCACGTGTGCCCGGTATCGCACTGCGCACAACCCTAATCAGCGGATTTCCGAGCGAGACTAATGAGGATTTCCAGGAAATGCTTGAGTGGGTGGAACAAACCCGATTCGACCGTCTCGGAATTTTCACGTATTCGCATGAAGAAAATACCCATGCCTATGGCATGAAAGACGATGTGCCGGCAAAGGTCAAGCGCAAGCGCGCTGATGCCGTGATGGAGGCCCAGTCTCATATCTCTTACGAACTCAATCAACGATTTGTGGGGCAACAGATGAAAGTCCTTATTGATCGTGTCGAAGGTGATTCCTACATCGGCAGAACGCAATATGATTCTCCCGAAGTCGACAATGAGGTTATCATACCGACTGCTTCAGGCTATCTTCGGATAGGAGATTTTGCCGATGTACATATCCATTCCGCTGAGCACTACGATTTGCATGCACTTCCTGTCAATGCTGCCCAATAACCGAAAACGCGTTGGACCTACAGCAGAGATTCACATGGTTGGACGCACAGCAGTGCTGTGTTTCGGTTGGACGCACAGCAGTGCTGTGTTACGGTTGGACGCACAGCAGTGCGTCCCTACAAATTCACTATGTCACTATATCACTAATTCACTAATATGAACCTTACCATCGGATCCAAAATCAGTCACCCTACCTACGGCGAAGGCGTTGTTTTCGGTATGGATGACCACAAATACAAAATCTATTTTCGTGAACACGGCGAAAAGGAATTGGGCAAAGCCTACGACGGCTTCCAACTCTTAGAGCCGGGTCAAGCGCTGACTGCAACGGTAGAGCTCGAAGATGTGGTGGACGCTGTGAAGAATGTTTTCGATATGTATTATGATGCCGCAGATTTCGTTGATCTGGCGGATAAATGGGATGGCGGAATGCTATTAATTCAACCGAAAGACTTATCCCTCAAGCCCAAGGAGGTGCCGATTGACACTTTCTTCCACAAGATCGTTATGCTGCGTGATCGCTTGCGTGTGCTGGAGCAAAAGGTCAATGCTCACGCTAAATTGACGGATGCTGATAAGGTTGAAATGCAGCAGTACATCACGCGTATATACGGTTCGCTCACTACGTTCAATGTGCTCTTCAAATCCAAGAACGACTGGTTTGTAGGTGAAAGCGGCAAGGGTTCGGAAGATTGATTCGGACACGGATTCTGATCGAACAGCGAGGCGTTCCACTATTCACAATTGTGAATAACACCTGTGCATACGGCGTTTGCAATACACTGACTTAAGTCCTAGTCAGAAGCAATTCTTTTATCTACTTTTTCAGTGTCTTTCTAGGGAAAGGTCCCTTGCTTCGACGGGAGCAGGCGGTTAGAATCCATGCCGGGCGAATTTGTTTTGGCGCGGGTGATATTGAATGGCTTCGGGTATGTTGACCCTCTATTTTGGTTGATATGGACAACACATAAAAAACTCTTTGCTGCTGCTACGGCGTTAGTCGTGTGATTTTAGGCAATCAGGCAGACAGCGGAAATTCTTTTAAGCTTCGGCTTCAAAAGAGGCCTCGTGGAGGTTAGGAGTAACACCCGCAAGTATCCAATTCATTCGCGACACACATTTTTCGAACCCCGGTATGGATTTTTTTATTCCCGCCGGTCAGTCTGGGTTTTACTTTGCAGCATGATTCAAACCGGAATTTCATTGCCTGTGATGGAGACCTTCTATACCGTGCAGGGTGAAGGCGCTTTTGCAGGCGCTCCAGCCTATTTCATTCGTCTGGCTGGGTGTGACGTTGGTTGCGTATGGTGCGATGTGAAGGAGAGTTGGGATGAAACGTTGCATCCAATGCAACAGGTAGAAGACCTGATCACTGCGGTTGTCGCTTCCGGAGCTCCCTTGTGTGTCATCACCGGTGGAGAACCTTTGATGCATAATCTTGACGTACTCACGGAAGGACTTCGCAAGCATGGAATCCGCACACATCTTGAAACATCAGGCACACAGCCGCTAACAGGTGTATGGGATTGGATTACGTTTTCCCCCAAAAAATTCAAGGCACCGCTGGATGAATTTTTCACGGCTTCACAAGAGCTGAAAGTCATCGTCAATCATGCCAGTGATTTGGACTGGGCTGCTGGTCATGCTGAAAAAATGCCGACGCAAACCATGTTTTATCTCCAGCCGGAATGGGAGAAGCGCGATCGCATGCAATCGCTGATTCTGGATTTTATCCGTGTCAATACTCGTTGGCGCATTTCGGTTCAAACGCACAAATACCTGGGAGTAGACTAGTGAATCAAGGTGCTTCGTACAGCATTATTGTCTTTTGACCTGCTGTATCAATGCTTCCTCGAAACATGCCTGACGTTGTAAAGGGCATTGCGATATGGCCTTGGCTGTCGAGGGCAATGCACCCTCCTCGACCCTTCACGGATTTTAAAGCGCCATGTATAACGGAATCGCACGCTTGCTGAAGATCATAGTTTTTGTGACGCATCATCGCAGAGATTTCATGGGCAACATTCAGTCGGATGAAGTCCTCGCCCTTACCGGTGCAACTCACAGCACACGATGCATTGTTGGCGTAGGTTCCACTGCCGATAAGCGGCGAATCGCCAATTCTGCCATAGCGTTTATTGGTAAGACCTCCTGTTGATGTTGCTGCAGCAAGGTTGCCATTTTGGTCCAACGCAACGCACCCGACAGTTCCGAACTTTTCTTCACGCGGAGCATTATCGTTCGAGGCTTTCTTTTTTTCCGAATGATCCAATTCAGTTTTATCATCTTCAATGGCATCCTGCAATTGCTCCCAGCGATGCGGGGTGAAGAAATACGCGCTGTCGGCCGATTCAATGCCATGCTCTTGAGCAAAGGCCTCGGCACCTGCACCGTGAAGTAAAATGAACTCTGATTTTTCCATCACCTTGCGCGCTAATGAAATAGGGTTTTTGATGTGTTGCACGGCAGCGACTGCGCCACATTCACCGTTTGAACCATCCATGATGGCGGCATCTAATTCATGCGTTCCGTCGTGCGTAAAAACCGCACCTTTGCCCGCATTGAACAATGGACAATCCTCCAGAATTCTCACCGTAGCCTCAACAGCATCTACGGCGCTGCCTCCACTTTTTAGAATCGCTTCTCCCGTCAGCAATGCGCTGTCAAGTGCATGGATATAGGCATCTTGTTGCTCTTGAGAGAGATTCATCTTTACCAGGTTGCCGGCGCCGCCATGAATGGCTATCGCATATTTTCCTTTCATGTTTTCCTGTGTTGTTTTTGGTGTTGGCTGATTGCACGCGGCAAGCGCAGCAAACAGTATCAATGATAGTAGAAACCTCATGGTATTTTTATCGATGTAATCAGTCCTAAAACGTAATAAGTGTTGTTGCCGCCACTGCGTTGAAGTTGTTGCTGAAGTTGATAGTATCCTTCAAATCGAAGGCGTTCACTGTACGTGTAGGAAAGTCCAAGTGCACCTCTGTATTGATCGATTCCGCTGCGTCGAATGTTGTTCAGTGGAACCATGACTTCGGCTGAGGCTGAAAGCGCCCAATAATAATTGATGCGATAGCGTGTGGAGAAACGATTACGGTTGTACCAGACAGGTCCTCTATAGCTGTCGTTAAAATGTTCGCCATAGACGAGTTGCTGGAGGCGATTGCGAACACTGATGCTCCATTTGCCGAATCCTTTGCTCCATTGCAGGGTATGGTAAAAGAGTTGTCGTCGCTCGTAGCTGTTTTCCAAACTGCGGAATTCAATTTGCCGCACGTGTAATTCAGTGCTGAAATTTCGATTAAAGCTGTAACCGATTGATGCATCTGCAAAGGCAAACCAAAGCTCATGCAGGTTCTGATTAAAACTCGCTTGCGACCCCAGGCTTACATCCCAGGAGCGATTGAGTTTTTTACTTACGCTCAAACCCGTGACACCCACAAAGTCCTGTTGCTGCGCCGTCAGGCATTGCGTCAAACAAAGCAGCAAACAGAAAACTATGTACTTCAATCCATTCAATATTCGTAGTGATTGATTTTATCGTAAATGATTTTACCGTTAATGTCAGTGGTCGTTTTGCGCAGTAACATTCCGCGAAAGTCATAGATGAATCGCGTTTCCTTCTTCAGCGTATTGCTTTCGTCGTAGACCTGCTCGCATGTGCGATCATCCAGCGTGTTGTAGGTGTATACCGTGCGTTCCTTTTGCTTGCCGTCGATGAGGAGAATCTTTTCCTGAAGCAGATTCCGATTGTCGTAGCGTTGCTCCAATCGACTGCGTGAATGGGTGAGGGAGTCAATGGTTGTGTGCAGCGTTAGTTTTCCATTTTTGTTGTATTCGAAAAATTCTGCCTGAATACACACGCTGTCTGCATTGAATTCGAATACGGCCGATTCTCTTCCTTTGCGGTCGTAACGGACTGTCGTGTAGGAGAGGTTGTCTTTTTCTTTTTGATGAGATTCCACACGAGAGTGCATTATGTGAATCTTGCGATGCGCTAGTTGACGTGCTTCCTGAGCCGACAACATGCCGCAAGTGAGCAATGCGCTTAATAAAACGAATAGTCGGTTCATGGCTCAGCGAGAATATTCATGCGTTCAATTTCAATTACCTCTTTGCGATCCTCTATGGTGATCTCTTGAATCACGGGTGATTGACCGTCTAGCTCGTAGGGGTCAAACGAGTACGTGTAGAGCGTGTATTTGCCCTCATACAAATAGGGAAACCGGAAGTTACCGTTGTAATCGGTCTTAACCCGTTTATCGAATCCGCTGTTATCGCCATAAACGATGTACACATACACATCTTCTGCAGCGTAATCGGCAATGGTGTCGGTGAGTGAACCGTTGAGTTGATATTTCCAGACTTGCCCCTTGATTTCGGCATCACCGCCAACGCCGGGTTCTTTCTTGCAGCCCGCGAAGGCAATACAAATCAAGGAGAAAAGAATGATTGGATTTTTCATAGTGAAAAGGTATGGTCAATGGTCAATTCGCTTGGGATTTCCTGCGCAACCAAAATAATCAGGTGGCTGTTTTTGCGCTGCATCAGTTCACGCACAATTACGTCTTGCATCGCAGGGCCCAAACCAAGAAAGGGTGCATCAAGCAAGATGATGGGTTTTCGGGTGAGTAGCGCTCGTGCTACGTTTAGCATACGCCGTTCACTTGAAGATAAGTTACTGCCTTGCGCTTTTATTGTTGTAGTGATATAGCGTGACGCGTCTGCTTCAACAGTTAAACCGAGTGCGGTGAGCAATGCCGCAGCTTCTGTTTTATTTTTTTCCTTACGGCTATACGAAACGGCTTCGAAAATGGTCTTCCCCACGAGGGGATAGTCTTCACCGACGATGGTTACGATTTTCCGAAGATCATGTGCGCCGATATCCCGGATGTCCTTTCCGCCAACGGAGATTGTTCCACTCGCTGGTGAATAGAGCTTTAGCAGGAGTTTTAGCACGGTGGATTTGCCACTGCCCGATGGACCATTAATGGTATAAATTCCTGGCTGCGGAAACTCCCAGTGGTCAATGGTGAACAACGGCTTACTGTCGGTATAGCTAAATTCAACCGAATGAAGCTCCAGGGATAATTTCTTAGCCAGATCCTTTGGTGATTGATCGGTATGCATGATTTCCGACGGACTATTCAGCAGTGCAGTTAAACTTTGGAAGGAAGTTGCTCCGGCATTTAAGAAGGAGGGAACACGTAATAATCGGCGAAAGGCACTTTGCATGTAAAGCAGCATCAGAATGAAAATCAGCAGTGCACCGTGCGCGGTAGGTCGGTCGCTAAACAACGGTGAAGCACAGAACAACAAGGTGCCAATAGCGATGAACACCACGATTTGCGGAATACTCTTGTTGAGCGTATTGAAACGGTGAAATCCGATAGCGGTTCGGAGTAATGTGTCGTTACGCTTGCTGAATTTCGCTTCCTCCGGATGTGCCCTGTTGAATGCCTTAATGGTGGTAAACGCCTGCAGCCGTTGCTCTATAAATCCGATGAGTGAGGAACGTGCATCTCTTCGGGCTTCGTTGGGTGATGATTGTAATCTGGATAAAACAGTCATGAGTAGCGCACTAATGGCCATAACGGCTAGCAGTATTCCCGTCAATGAAGCGTCAATGCGAAAGAGAATGGAGAACGCCAAAAACAGAAAGAGGATGTCGGCAATGCATTTGATAATGCCCTTGGAGAGGTAGTACTGCAATGCGAGCATATCGCTGCTATAGCGCAGTAAGTACTTGCCGGCTGATTTGCGCGTGAAAGTGGTGTAGTGATGATTGATTTGCGCATGAAAAATCAAATAGCGCATGCGATGTGCAAAGCGCTCCTCGATGGTGCGCATGCCCATAGCTTCAGCCCAGCTGCTGATGGCCTTCAGCACAACAAAACCGAGAAAGAAAATGAAATACGATTGTAAATCCGGAAGGTGTATTCCCAAATCATGCAGTAATTCACTCTTTCCACTGTCGTCTTGAAACGAGAGTTCAT
>CANHYZ010000082.1 GCA_947464885.1 Flavobacteriales bacterium | reverse complement strand
TTCACGAATTATCTCTTGCAAAGCATTATAGGCGGATTGCTTTTCAGTGGCTTTGCCTTTGGATTGTTCAACAAACTGGAGCGCTTCGAATTGTATTACGTGGTTGGTGCTATTTGGGTCTTTCAACTTCTTTTCAGTCATGTGTGGGTACGCATCTTCACCATCGGTCCATTTGAATGGCTGTGGCGAAGTGCAACTCACTGGAAGTGGCAGAAGTTTGAGAGGGTCAAGGCTAGCTAGCACCTCTATTTCGTTCGTTTTTATTGGAGGCTTGTTTCCATAATGCAAGCCTCGCAGATTTCCAATTTCTCACTAAAAACCCCCGCTTACTCATTTCACATCATTAAAGGAAATTTCCGGTGGCACTTTCGAATCACCAAACGGCGGATATCGCCTTCATTAACTAAAGTGCCAAGTCATGAAAAGCAAACTTCTTCTTTCATTCAGCTTCCTTACAATCCTTGCATTGCAGGTAAGCGCCCAGGATTTAGTCATCAATCCAACCTCGGGAAACGATATCGTCATTAATGTGGGCGATGTACAATCGATTCGTTTCGAAAATGAATCCATGACCGTTTATCGCAACGGTGATACTGCATTGAGCTGGCTTCGTGACAGTGTCGAGTATTACAGCATCGAGGAGCATGCGTATTTCGATTACAACGCATCATGCAGCAAAGACAATGGCGAAAATCCGGCTCCCGGTCTGGTCATTACCATTGAGCCCGGTGACTATGTTGCCATGACCAATGAATGGGGCGGCTTCAATTTACCGGATCTTCCGGATGGCACATACACAGCCACTTTGGATCTTAGCGGGACCGGCCTTTATAGCGAATGTCCGCTCACGCAAACGTTCAGCGTTGCGCAGGGCCTTTACTCGCACCATTTATCGTTTGGCGTGCTTTCCTCCAATCCATGCGCAGATCCGAACGTGTCCATCTTCTCTCCGACGATTCGCAGATGCTCGGAGCACACCTTTCCCATCTATGTCAATGTGTGCAACAGCATGACGGCGACCGATGTGTATAGCAACGGTTTTGTAAACGTCAGCCTAGACGGCAACATTGAGGTAGTATCTGCAACCCACGCCTATCAAGCCTTGGGCGATGATATATACCAGATTGAAATCGGCAGTGTTTCACCGGGGGCATGCGAGGAAATCATCCTTCACGTCAACTTCAGTTGCGAGCTAGAGATTGGTGAAAATCTTTGTATGAAAGCCGAGCTCTATCCGATTCCGAAGTGCGATGAGCCTGCTCAGCCGATGTCATTCACCTTGATTCCGACGCTGTGCTCGGAGGTGTTCGATGGCTCGAATCTGGAAGTCACCGGTTGGTGTGCCAACGACAGTATTTATTTCCAGGTACAGAATACCGGCCTCGACATGACTTGTCCTACGCCGCTTTCCTTGTTTATCGGTGAGGTCGTAGAAGAAATGCAATTCATTCAACTGACTGCTGATTCTCTCATTACGCTGGTATTCGCCGGTACCGGCGTTGACTTCACCTTAATGGCGGAGCAACATCCTTTGCACCCCGGAAACCTGCACCCGAATGTTACCGTGGAAGGATGCAATGATGACGATGGTGACCTGACAACCGACAATAGCGGTGATTTCCCATCCGATGACGACGGTCCGTACGAGGATACGTATTGTGGTGAGGTCGTAGGCAGTTACGATCCCAACGACAAGCGTGGTTTCCCTTCGGGTATTGGCGAACAGCATGCACTCATGCCAAATGGTCAACTGGAATATATCATTCGATTCCAAAACACCGGAAACGCGGAAGCCTACACCGTCGTTGTGCGCGATACCCTTGACACGGACCTCAATATTGCCACGATTGAACTCGGTCCGGCTAGTCATCATTACGAGTTCAGTATGTATGGTCCCCGTGTGTTAGAATGGGCGTTCAACAACATCATGTTGCCCGATAGTTTCAGCAATGAACCCGGAAGTCATGGCTTTTTGACCTTCACAGTGGATATGATGCCGAACCTCCTCAACGGGACAACAATTGAAAATTCGGCCTCAATCTATTTTGACTCCAATGATCCGATTATAACAAATACGGCCCTGCATACGATCAACACCTGTGCATATTTGGTTAACGGAGACACCGTTTCTGTTGACGTTAATGCCTGTGAATCATTTGAGACACCGCAGGGAGAAATCTTGACTGCATCGGGTTCTTATATGAGTTCTATTCTTGCTGAGGACGACTGTGCTACGCCCCTGCTGATCAACCTGGAGATAGGTTTGCCTATTCCGGTGATTTCCTTCAGTAATGGTGTGTTGACTGCATCGCCATCGGGCTATCAGTATTCCTGGATTGATTGTGCCGCCAATCGGGTAATTCCGGGAGCTACCGGCAGCACCTTGGATGCAGCCTTCGGCACATACAGTGTTATATTGAACAACGGCAATTGCTCCGCATCATCGGAGTGCATTGAAATTACAACGCTTTCGACCGTTAATATGGATGCGCAGTCGATGCACTTGTTTCCGATTCCGACAAGCAGTCAACTAAACGTCATCTGGACAGGTGCGCCAGGCGAGTATACGATATACAGCATGGACGGACGCCAATTGATCAGCGGTCAACTTATTTCCGGTCAGAACACGGTGAATGTATCCGATTTGGAAAACGGCCAATATTTCTTGCGCACGGATTCCCATACCGAACGCTTTACCGTTTTGAACTAAGTCATTCATCCAATAGACAGCAAACCATGAAAACGATAAATACACTTCTCCTCTCAGCTGTGCTTTGGATAAGCACGCTGATTATACCATCAACTTTGTGCGCTCAGGAAAATCGACACTTTTTGACGCTTGAAAGCGGTGCATTGCGCATTGATTCAATTAATGCAATTGACAGTATAACGATCCAAGACGGCCAGTTCATGCTAGCCTTCACCAACGGAAACACCCATAGTGAGTCTATCAACCAATTGGATCGAATGTTTTTCGGGGACTGTCAAACAGGACTTTTCAATGAGTCCGTGACCTATGGAACGGTAACCGACATTGACGGCAATACCTATCGCACGGTGCAGATCGGCAATACAACTTGGATGGCTGAAAATTTGCGTGCTACGCACTATAGCAACGGTGATGCGCTTGTGAACGCCGTTTCCGATAGCGACTGGAACAGCACCTACGTGGGTGCTTGGTGCTCGCTGGTGAACGATGTCAATTACGATTGCCCGTATGGAAAACTCTATAACAGCTATGCTGCCCAAGACGACAGGAATGTATGTCCGTCCGGCTGGCATGTGGCAAGCAACAGCGATTGGGATGACTTGCTATTAACTGCCGATCCGAATGCGTCATTGGATTATTATCCTCAAAATGCCAGCGACATTGCGGGCGGTATTCTTAAAACGGTGGGTGATCTGTTTTGGATGGCGAACACCACCGGAACGAATGCGCTAGGCTTCTCGGCAGTGGGGGCAGCGGACCGTGCAGCCACCTTTGGCTACATCGACAATTTCCAGGACATCAGCGGATTTTGGATAGATAACGGATTAATGATTTATCTCTTTGGATATGGCTCGCATGTTTGGAAATCAGGTGCGAGCAGCACTTACGGAATTTCCATTCGCTGTGTACAAGATTAAAAAAAACAACACCTATGAAAACCCTCATCAACTTTTTCGGAGCACTCATGCTGCATGTCGGAATGAGCGCTCAGACAGAATACCATCGTGTAGCTACAGAGCAACCGACGGCTTATCAGGATTTCATGCACAACGTTGAGGAAATTATCTTCCAGGACGGACAAGTGCAACTGATGAAGACATCAGGCATTGTTGAATTCTATAACATCAACACGCTGGATAAGCTGAGCTTTTTTGATTGCCAAGACCACGTCTTTCACCCGGAGTATGATTATGGTTCGGTAACCGACATTGATGGCAATACGTACAAGACCATTGCTATCAATGGCGAAGTATGGATGGCGGAAAACCTGCGAACAACGCGCTTTAATAACGGGGATAGTATTGCCAACATTCTCCCGCACCCTGAGTGGATTAGTACGAATGGTCCGGCGTGGTGTTATTATAATAATGACCCAATCTACGAATGTCCCTACGGCAAGCTTTACAATAGTTTCGTATCGACCGACACCCGCAATGTATGTCCTGTTGGATGGCACGTCACAACGCTGGAAGAATACGCAGATATGGTGGAAAGTTATGGCGGCACAATCACGAGCGATGATAGTTGCTGTGGTGCCCTAAAAAGTCCGGGCAATTATTATTGGCAAGGTGCGGAAGTCGGTGCCGACAATGCAAGCGGCTATTCGGCGCTTCCCGGTGGCATGCGAGCCGGAAACACGGATGGCGAATTTGCCAACCTTGGCCAATTTGGATGGTGGCAGTTTTATTCCATCACCGAAAATCAACTCTACAACTTTGCGCTTGCAGGGGGTGTTAATGGTTCAGGACCTCCCAACTGGACGGCTTATTGGAACTACTTCAGTCCGAATGCGGGCACTTCCATTCGCTGTGTTCAGGATTGATTAGTAATCAGCTGATGCAAACGCAATGACGGTTAAGCTTTCCGCCCAAGCATATACCCCAGCAACGCCATCGGAAAATAGGCGACGCCCAAATCGAGCACATTAAACCACATAGGACTTGGAAGTTCCATCACCATTTGCAATCCGCCCACGAAGAAGAGCGCGCCGATTAAAAGGGCAAGCTGCAACTTGAATGAGGCTGCAAAGCGAGCGATGAACCACGCTCCTACGAATGTACCGAGAGCATGCGCCAAAAAGGGGAACAGGAAGTGCTGCGGCTGCATAAACTGCATTCCGGCAGCTAGTCCTTCCGGTGTGGTCAGATCCACTCCGGCCGGAGGCGGCACAACGAATCCACCGGCGATAACCAGGGCCATGTTTGCAAACGCACCGATGAATAAGCCACATACTGTGACCAGAATGTTTTTGAGGATAGGATTCATGATATAATCGTGATTTACGATGGCGAAAATAATCAACGCCATATATCCCTGGCTCATTAACGCCATCCTGTTGGTTTGGTAAAGAGCATAGAAACCGCGTTTACATAATCCACTTTTGGTAATCGTTTTACAGCTTTTTAAACTTTTGTTTAAGTTTTTTTGACTAAAACTAAACAAAACGTCCTCCCCCTTGTTCTATAGACGGAATTAGGCATAATGCTTAAAACCGGAGTTACCGAAAATCCTTAAGAGTAGGCTTACCAAAACTAATTTTCTAATGGAACACTTAACAATTGCTAGCGACAACTATGTTGCGTTTACATTCTTCATTGGCACAATGGCCATGATGGCTGCCTCAGTCTTTTTCTTTTTTGAATTAAACAACACTTCCCAGAAGTGGAGAACGTCTGTTCTTGTATCAGGTCTCATCACGTTCATCGCAGCTGTGCATTATTATTACATGCGCGGTTACAACTTGGAAACAGGTGAATCACCTACATTCTTTCGTTATGTAGACTGGATTTTGACCGTGCCGTTGATGTGTGTTGAGTTCTATTTGATTACCAAGAAAGCTGGTGCCAAAATAGGATTGTTGTGGAAATTGATTTTCGCATCCTTGGTAATGTTGGTTACCGGTTACATCGGTGAGGTATTGGATCCGGCACAGAGCGTTCTTTGGGGAGTAATTTCCGGAGCTGCTTACTTCTACATTGCCTACCTCATTTGGTTTGGTGAAGTTGCAAAATTGTCTCAAACTGCAGGTCCACAAGTTGCAAAGGCTACACGCATTTTGGCTTGGTTCGTACTCGTAGGTTGGGCAATCTACCCATTGGGATACATCCTCGGAACTGAAGGCGGTTTGTTCGGAATGAAGTTGGTTGCTGACAAAGCTGCTGCTTTGCACGCTATGGATATCGTTTACAACATCGCTGATGCCATCAACAAAATTGGCTTCGGTTTGGTCATCTACAGCTTGTCACGCAACGCTGAAGATTGATTCAAACTAGTTCATTGAACTAGCCACGAAAGGGAGGATTCGCTGAAGGTGTTTCCTCCCTTTCTTTTTCAAACAAGAGTCATTCAACGCTTATCCGTTTGAACAACATCCTACCGAAATATGACTATGTATTTTGCGGCGCAGGTGCTTCGGCGTGCCTCATGCTGCTGCGTTTGCATCGGTCGGATTTACTGAAAAACAAGAGCGTGTTGCTCATCGATAAAGAGCGAAAAGATCGTCGGGATAAAACCTTTTGCTTTTGGTCACACCGCGATGAAGCCATAGAAAAGGACCTAGCTGAAATCATCTCTCAATCGTGGGATACCGTCATTCTTCCCGGTGAACATGCTTCATCGCTGGGCCCCTTGCGCTATAATCACGTTTCGAGCATCGACCTCTATCAATTCATTGATGAACTCAGCCTTCAATACGGATGGCAGCGCTGCGTCGGTGACGTGAGTGAAGTTCATTCATCAAGCGAAGGGTCGTATGTGATGCTCAATGATCAACGGATTTCAGGTCAACTGGTATTCGATTCGCGCACACCGTCCTACAAAAAACCGCTGGATGGTCAGACACACCTACATCAGAGCTTCGTCGGATGGCACATCTCCCTGCCTGACATCAGCAAGGCTGCAGTTCCCTTTCGATTCATGGATTTCGACATCGACCAACAAGGGCATACGCAATTCGTCTATGTGCTCCCCTTCAGCGATGGAACAGCCCTGGTAGAAGTAACGCGCTTCGGAAGTGAAGTCTTTCAACTCTCAGAGGCTGAGGCATTGTTGTCGGAATATATTGATCGCCGCATCGGAAGTTATACGAAACTCGGCGAAGAACAGGGATGTATCCCCATGTGCAACGCCCCCATTCATGAAGAGCAGTCGGCAGGCATCGTTCAACTCGGAGCCCGAAACTACAGCATCAAATCGAGCACGGGGTATGCCTTTAAAAACATGTATCATCAGGCCGAGCGTATTGCAAAGAATCTACAACAAGGCGAATCGGCTCTGACATTTAATCGAACCTATGCAACGGTAAAACGCGGTCGTTTTGCCTTCTATGACGCCCTGCTGCTCGACATTCTTCAATCGCAGCCACAAAGCGGCAAACCCATTTTCGAGGCCTTGTTCAGGCATACCGATATACAGCGCATTCTTACGTTTTTGGATGAGAAGACGCATGTGGGAGAAGAGATTGCGATATTCGCCCGTCTACCGATTCGTCCTTTCTTACAAGCAGCCTGGAGAAATATCCGAACATCGTTGCTTTTCAGGCCGCTCATTCTGACCCTGCTCTGCATTACGCTTAGTTTGATTCCGGAAGCTGATACGCTGACACTTCAAGCGGTGAATGCACTCATCATCGTAGGGTTGGTCGCTATTGGGATTCCGCACGGAGCGGTTGATCACCTGCTGGATTCCGGTCAATGGAATCCGCGAGGTTTACCCCTCTTTATTATCAAGTACCTATCAATCGCCGCAATCATGGGTGTGGTGTGGTATGTCGCCCCCACCCTAGCGCTGACGATCTTCCTGGTGTATTCCGCCTGGCACTTTGGACAAGCTGATGGAAAGTTGTGGTCGCTTAATCCACTCACATCCTTCCTGTGGGGTGCTTCCGTGCTACTCTCATTACTCGGCACGCATGTCGCAGAGTCGAATGCTATTCTGGCGGAAATGGGCTGTGCTTCCCTTCCATTTGAAATTCCCTTGCTAGGTCTAGTGCCTTGGTTGCTTTGGTTTTTGCTGAAAGGAAATAAGGGCGCAGCGCTGACTACCTTCTGGTTGACCTTGAGCTTTCAACTGCCCCTTATGCATGCCTTTGCATTGTACTTTATAGGACAACATAGTCTTACTGGCTGGACGCATGTTAAACAGCACTTGCGCATGCGCGATACGTCCATTTGGATGCACGCCCTGCCGTTTCATGCGGGTGCTTGGCTATTGCTGGCCACCGTTTACTTCTTGTGGCCGCAATCGTCAGGGGAACTGAGTGATAGCCGATGGGGAGTCTTTTTCATTTTCATCGCGTGTATTAGTC
>CANHYZ010000081.1 GCA_947464885.1 Flavobacteriales bacterium | reverse complement strand
GTGTTCTGAATCGTATTGCCCAGAGAATCCTGTGAGAATGGAGCGCGGTCCCAGCGATAAGTGGCCGCATAGCGCGCGTCGCTACTAAGGAAATCAATCAACGGGAACTTCTCAAACGGAAGTTTGTAACTCACATTGACATTGTGGTTGTAGGTTGTATTGGTACCACCCGATTGGATGTTGGTCCAAACGGTATCCTTGTAAGCATCGTACCAGTCTGTATTTTCTTTATCCACGACACCACGCGGTTCGCCAACGAGCGCAGTTGTGTTTGCCGCGAAGTCGAACTTCAGGCTCTTGGTTAAGTCATATTTAAAGGTGTACGCACGTGTCCAGTTCCACGTCTTTTGCACTTGCGTGGTGAGTAGAATGTCGCTGTATACACCGGTCAATTCGAGCGTGTTGTTTCTGATTCTACTGGTTTCGTAACCGCGGTTCATTTCTGTGCGGAAACCGATTTGTTTGTAGCTCGGATAGAAGTTAAAGTCCTTGATCCACTTCAGGTATTTCGATGATTTGATCACCGGCAATTTTTCGAACGGTTTAATTTCCTTCGGCTTATTGGTGAAGTTGTAGTCGAACGCTCCGAGGTATGTTTTATGCAAGCGCCAATCGATGTTGATATCGCGCTTGTATTCTTCGTTGTAGGCATACGTTACTGAGAAGTTCTTGATATTGTAGAAGCGTTCTTTATCGCCGCCACCACCGCCCGGAGCAGGAGGGGGTGCGCCTGCTGCTGCAGCCGCATTGTCTTTGCCTGTATCGCCGCCTGCCGGGGCGCCTTTCTTAGGAGCAATGCGCACATTGGTGAAGTTGATACTGCGACGTTTGATATAGTCTTGCGATTTCTTCTTGATGTCGCTGTTGACATTGGGTAAGTCACCCATTTCAAGGTCGGGTTGCAATGGACTGAATCGCGGTGTATTGACCGTTTCCGAATAACCGACGTACATAGGCAGTGTTACACCCCATTTCTCAGGGAAGAATTTTCCGAGTTGCATTGTTGAGTTGGCGTCTAATCCGACAACAGTTTTTTGCTGGCGTTCCTGAACGGTTTGTTCCAAATTACCCCATCCCGGTGTCGACATATTACCGGCAACGGCAAGGGTGGCGAAGTCGGCCATCGTAGCATTCAAGCGTGCAACAGCAGCCCAGCCGCCGGTTTCATCAAATTCCGATAGACGTAATTCGTTCACCCAGATAACGGCGCACTTGGATTTACCGTCATCGGAAGGGGAGAATACATTACCCAGTTTGGCCGGATTGCGCACACCAATCATGAGCACGGTAACGTTGGCGATATTCGGATTACCCTTCACGGTAATTTTTGCATCACCGATACGGCTCGTGTATTCAGCTGTTACCGGTGTTCCGGGAGGACGATTGGCCTTCAGGTTCTGAAGGTCTTTAATGAAAATATCGAAGTTGTTTTCTTCCGGCCAGATGGCTTCATCATCGCTGTTGTACCAGTTAGTCACCTTCATCGGTATTTCATACTCATAGTAGTTGTCGTTGAAGTCGGAACCTAATCGAACGAATACCGTGAGATCCTTGTCTTTCAATTCACTTTCGATACCCAATGCTTCGGCGTGAGAGAACATGCGCAGGCGCTTATACTGACGCAAGTCGAAGTTTACGGTGCGGTAAGCGGCGCGCGAATCACCGTCTTCCAAATTACACACCTGATAAGAAAGCGACTGTTCGTTCAAGCTGCGTAGGTTAGCGCTGGCAACGTCTTGCTCACGAATGATGCCGGGAGGCACGACGTAAGGAACAGGTTCACGATTACCGTTTTCTTCGATGTTTACGGCAGCAATATTGAAGATGGTTGGCGGTGGATCACCCATTTCGATTTCTCCGGGTGCCTTTAGAGGGCCGACATATTTACGCCACTCGCCGCGCACGAGTTCCAAACGAGCGAAGCGCAGATTCACCGGCTGTGACCAGCCTTTCAGGAATACACGGATGTAGCGAATCGAGCGGAAATCGGAAATACCGCCGTAACGACTTTCAAATTCTTTGATAGGAATTTTGAACTGATACCAGCGGATTTTTCGGTCGGTGCCATCGGCAACAGTGCGTGTAGTTTCAAAGCTATCGGTGATGTAATTTCTTCCGATGTTTCCTTCGCCGAGGTCGTTTTTACGCAGGCTCACGCGGTATTGGAAATAACTCTCAATGTTGTTGAGGGTGATATCTTGGTTGATGTCTTCTGAGTTGGGAAGTGTGGTCGCTGCAATAGGATAGCCATCAGGTGTGGCCGTGTTTGAGTTGCCTTCGTTGTTGTTGTAGTAGACATAGCGCTCAATCGTGTTGAGTGATGCGGCATCGGCTTGCGAACTGCGGAAGTAGCGGAAATCATCATTCGATGGATCCGATGCATACGCCGCGTATGCCGAGTCGGTGAGGAAGCTATTTACCTCAGCCAACCAATCAGCGAAGAATCCCGATTCCGCATTACTGTTCAATCCATCCAGTCCGATATCCTGTGAAGCATAGCTTCCGGTAGAGTTATCGAAGGCATTTACAACATTGAAGTTGTTGGGGGATGGATACAAGCCCCACGTCGAAGTGTCCGTATCTAAAGGTGAGTTCGGGCTCGGGAAACCATTTTCATACGTCCAGTTATTGTCATTTAAAACGTCTTCAGAAACGTTACCCAGGTTGAAGAACAAATCACCCCCGCCTTCATTCTCGCTATCCTCATTGAAGGGGTCCATCAACCAGAATTGAATGAACTGAACGTTACTGGCTTCGAAGTCGGTGGTGGTTAACGCACGCTGAATACCGCCCCAGCGACTTTCAGGATCAAGTAGTTTACCTGTAGGCGTAAGACCGGCTGATTCATTGGTACCGGTGGGCAGTTCATAATTATACTGTCCGCGCTCGGAAGGTTGGAAGTTCAGGTCGAAGGTGGCAATGTTGGGAGGAGTACCCGGAGGAAGTTGTCGATTCGGGAACACTTCTCCTTCCAGAATTTCACGCATGCGGTGGTCGCTGTTCCAGTTGTCTTCAATGATGTTCTGCGGCGTGAGTCCACTGGTGGTTCGATAGAACAACGGGTCAATAACATACCAGCTCAAACGCGCACGGTTGTAGTTGTATGCGAGACTGTCTTCGAGATTTCCTTCAGGGAATAAGTTCTGCTGTTGCTTGGGCGTACTAGCCATGAACCATTGGTTCAGACTGCGCAGGTCAATGATGCTTTGACTGCCTTCAAAGTCATCGAGGTAGGAATTACCATCCTTCGAAATGGCTCGGCTGTGACCCGGGAAAAGTTTCGCTCCTTCAGCACCGAACGAAATGTTGGACTTCGCTTTGGTGTCAATGAGCGGAATGCGATCGACCAGGCGCGTCAACCATGGCGCCTCTTTCTGGTAGGCAAGGTCGAGTCCGATGACGGTATTGTTTACCGGCTCATCACCCATGTTGACTTTTTGCGTAACAGGTCGTTCACGCAAATTCAAGAACGTTGCACCTGCGGCGAAGTTGTCGTTGAACTTGTAGTCGAATCGGCTACCAAGCATGGTCTTGAACTGCAGGTTAAACATCGAGTTACTCTCCGTGGAAACCTTGATGGGCTGCCCGCTGCTGAGAATACCTTCGTTGAGAATACGCACGCGACCAAGGTTGTAATCGACGGTGTAATCAACGCCTTCGGTGAGTTTGATTCCGCCTGCAGTAACGATTACCGAACCTTGCGGGATGTTGAGTGCATTGAGGGAAATCTCTGAACCGGAGGACGATTGATATTGACCTTTGATGCGATAGCGGTTGAGATTGGGGAAGAGAATCTGTGCCGCTGTTTTCGTCGAGTCGTATAGTGGCTGATAGACTACTTGGGAAATGATTTGATTCGCCAGCGTTTCTTGTCCGGGTAACCCGTCGCGAATCTGCTTCGACAAGTGATTACCGAACGGTTCAACTACCGGAAAATAGATGCGCCCGTTTTGCGCGTCGATCAGACCGCCGGCCGTTGCAGCATTCGGAATAAAGTCGAAGAAACCGTCGGGGTAAGGCATTTGTTGTGAATCAATCTTATCGAGATTCAACACTTGCAACAGAATCTTGCCATCGAGTGGTTCACGGGGGATATAGTTTTGATTGACACCTGTTGTCGGGTTGTTGTACCAAACATCGAGGCGGAAGTTTTCCGGAGAAATTCCAAACGCACCCAGCGAATACACGTTCTTCATCATATTGGCCCAAAGCGGTGCTTGCTCGCCATTGCTGAGTTCAACGCGTGTAATGCTAGGCTTGAGGAGTTTCAATATGAGCGCTTGTGGAGCGGCAAAACCATCTTGTGAAATTGTTCCGACTTGATAGGTTTTGCCATTGAGGGTGTATTCGTAGGATACAGCCAACACCTCAGCGTTATTCAACGACTGTTTCAATGATATGAATCCGAGTCGGGAGTTGTAGGTAAATTCCGTTGGGGTAAGCTTGCGCATGTTGTTGACGCGCTCGAAGTGTGTTCCATTCTGCATGTTGGAATAACCGCCTGCTGAGTTGGTAGCCAGTGCCTGAATCGCTTGGCTGCCGCTCAATACCGACTGAGAGAACGCTGAGTTCTGGTTGGAAGGATCGGTGCCGGTGGTCTCCAGATAGACGTCGTTATTCAGGTTTGATGGATTGTTGGTCTGTGTTAGCGCGATGTTGGGGTTGTCAAACAAGATGTTGTCTTGCAGCGGTAATCCACCGGCACCGTCGGTCAAGTCGCTCGAAATGTATTTCGGTGCTTCACCAAGGTCGGTGAACGCAATGGCGTTACGAACGTCTTGCGTATTGGCTTGAAGATTCACCAACCATACTTCGATACGTGTGATGTTGACACCGCTTCCCACCACCGGAAGTGAGTTCATGGCGCGGTCATATTCTTCGCGGAACCAGCTTGAAAGGAAGTAGTGGCGATTGGCTTCGTAGTTATCGGCGGTAATATCGAAGTTCGTGGCCTGCGCTCCGCCTTGAATAGTGATCTCTTTGCGCTCACCGCGTTGTTGCGACACTACGGTGGTGTTGCGCAAGCGGCCCCATTTTGTAGAAACTTTGGCGCCAAAGAGACTGCTGCTTCCCTGAATGAGCGAGCCACTTAGCGGCAGTGATACGTTACCGAGTTCGATGCCCTGAATGATCTGGTCTTCGTCGCCGGTATACTGCAGCTTCATCTGGTTTTCGAAGTCGAAGGTGCTCTCGGTGTTATAGTTCACATTCAGCTTCATGCGGGTACCGATGTTACCCACTACGTTCAGCTGGATTTTCTGATCGAAATTGAAAGTGGTAATGCGTCGCTGGCGCTCGGGAATACGTGGGTTTTCCGTTTTGGATGAATTCACACCGAAGGTCAATTCCGCAGATCCTTGAGGACGGATTTCAATCTCGTTGGATCCAAAAATATTTTCGAAACCTTCACTGCCGATTTTAATAACCTTGGAGAATTCGCGATTGGCTTCATCTTCTTCTTCCTGAATCTCGCGCCAGTATGAACTGACGTTTTCCGTTTCCTG
The DNA here is from genome assembly GCA_947464885.1 of Flavobacteriales bacterium. Taxonomy (GTDB): domain Bacteria; phylum Bacteroidota; class Bacteroidia; order Flavobacteriales_D; family Sanyastnellaceae; genus JAIBBG01. The sequence goes on along the minus strand of CANHYZ010000081.1, from coordinate 2,511 downwards.
ACTGTTCATGTACTCTTCGAGCGACATGGTCGTGCGCGGGCGATAGTCGAATTTACCACCCACTGTCTGGATCACTTCGTATTGACCGGTAGTTGGATTGTACTGAATGTTGTAGTCGATGTTGTCCGGGAGGGGGACATTGATTCCACCGGCATCGTCGGAAGGATTCACGTTGTCTTCCACCGGCCAGATCAAATCACCGATGGTATCGGTTGAAACCAATTCTGTTTCGGGACGTTCAACGGGCTCGGAGGAGAGGTGGCGGTAATTGGGGTTGGCCATACCGAGCCACACCAGTGCGCTAAAAGCAAGCACAAAGCAAAGCCTTGCGGCCATTGCTAGCCTAGATGATGTAAAATGCCTCCGCGTCACAGTTGTTTCAATACTTGCTTAATCAGGTCTTCCAATGCAATTCCAGGCTGCATGACCATGATTTTATCAATGAGTTTTTCGGTCTTGGTTTTGTCTAATCCTAATAAAGTCAGCGCCGCTAACGCTTCCTGTTTTTGAATATTGTGTGGAACACCGATTTTCTCCACCATAATTTCGCCCTGCTTGGCGACTTTGTCATGTAAATCAATGATGATACGCTCGGCAGTCTTTTCGCCGATTCCTTTAATGCGCTTAAATCCGGCCACATCCCGCATCATGATCATCTGCCTTACTTCCTCTGTGCTGAGGCCGCTCAATACCATTCTGGCTGTGTTGGGACCTACACCACTGACGGAGATAAGCTTGCGGAATACATCCCGCTCGTCGTCGTCGGCAAAGCCGAAAAGGTGGGTGGAGAAATCATTGCTGTTGATGGTGAAATGCGTAAAAAGCATTACGTTTTCATCGGCACCCAGTTTCCCGAAGGTGCCCAAAGAAATATGCAGGTGGTAAGCCATGCCGTTACAATCAATAACGGCATGCACAGGACTCTTCTCGACTAATCGACCTTTTATGGAATGAATCATATAAAAAAACGCACTCAGCCTGAAATCCACAAACTATTGATGTTCAAAAGGTTGAGGTAAATACAGGGTTGGTTTAAGGCGTTGCAAGGGTAATCATGAAACGGCAAACTGGCAATCTTTCAACTCAAAAGTTATTCAGCCTGATGCTGAGCGGATTAACAAAAAAAATCCCGGGCTGTGAGGCCCGGGATTTTGAATATTCGCTCAATTCAGCTTAGTGCAAAATCTCAATGCGCTTGGTCTGAATCTCATTTTCGAAATACATACGAACGAAGTAGATACCGTTAGTCCAATTGTTCACATCAACCTGACGCATTTGTGAGCCGTTGAACACCACCTTACCGGTCATATCCATTACTTCAACGTATACCGGAATAGCATCTCCGCTATCGATCACGAAGTAGTCGTTGGCCGGGTTCGGGTAGATATTCACTTCAGGAACAATAATGTCTGCTACTTCAGTATCACGACGACCCAAACAGGTGACAGTCACGTATTTCTTGATCATCAAGCCGTTTGCACAGGCGTTGCTTGGCACAACAGATACATTGCCTGAGTTGGATCCAACAATGACCGTAATCGAAGTGGTTCCTTGACCCGATACAATCTGCCATCCGCTTGGAACGGTCCAGGTGTAGTTGGTAGCACCTGAAATAGTTCCTACACTGTAAGTTGTCGTGCTGCCATGGTTCACGTAAGTCAATCCGCTCACTGTAGCATAGCCGCTTGGTGCCACAGACAAGTTGACACAGCGAGCCTGGCTCAGTCCGCACGAATTAACCGCACGAACACAGATTGCTGCGTATCCGCATACGCTGTTGCTGCCGAGTGAACCGTTGAAGTTAACCGTGATGCAGGTAGTACCCTGACCGCTTACGATGGTAGCGCCGGTTGGAACTGACCATTGGTAAGAGGTAGCGCCGCTAACAGCAGGCGTGCAGTAGGTAACACCGGTGCGGTTGCACAGACCAGAAGTCAAGCCGGTGATGTAGGACGGACGCGCTGGTGGGTGATTAACAATCACAGTGATGGACATACAAGTTGTAGTACCACAAGTTCCACCTTCTGAACGCACATAGTAGGTTGTTGTTGAAGTTGGCATAACCACGAGGCTCATTCCTGAACCAACACAGATACCGCCGCAAGCGTTCTTGTACCACTTCCATGAACCACCGCTTTGCAGGGTGCCGCCAACTGTAAGTGTTACAGCGGATCCGTAGCAAGTTGTGTTGTTCGGAGCGTTGCTTACCACTGATTGTGGTCCGCAAGGAGGTGTTACAGTGATTGTGCGAGATACACAAGCAGTCGTGTTACACAATCCTTCAGCACGAACGAAATAGGTAGTAGTCGAAGTAGGTGAAACGGTAATGCTGTTGCCGGTGCCCACGTAGGTGCCACCGCATGTTCCGCGATACCACTTCCATACAGCGCCTGTTCCAAGTGAGCCACCAACAACGGTCAGTACAACAGAGTTGCCTGATACGATGCTCGCACTTGGCGTAACGTTGATCGAAGTTGCCGCAACACTTGGTGAGTTGATGGTAAGTGTAAG
>CANHYZ010000080.1 GCA_947464885.1 Flavobacteriales bacterium | reverse complement strand
CAGTCAAAAAATATTGGAGCGCTCTCAAATCGTCGGTATGATTCTCTTGCTGGGTCTGATGTTGTATGGCAACGGCATGGATATTTTCCGCATTGTTACTGGTTCCTAAATACCATTTCAACCATCACCTGTCCACCGCTGTTTCATGGGCGCTGCTTTGTCTTTGCCTATGCTTTTCAGAAACACTTTCGAGTCAACTCCGATACTGCACTTCCGGTGTAAAAAATGACCGCTCACTGGAACGTGTTCAGGCTGTTGCATCCAACAATGGAAAGTTGCATGTTATCGAAGAACGGCAGGATGGCGAGCTTCATTGGTTGCGTTACTCGCTCGATAGTTTGAAAGAAATCGGCAATTCAACAATTTCATTTCCCACAAATGATCTCGTACTGGAGCATTTTTTTCTGGTGAATGACACCCTTACGATGGTGTATTCGCAATGGAACAAAACAGCTGAACGCACGGATGTTTTTGCCGCGCGCTTCACGGAGTTTGGATCACTCGTAGACTCATTGCACAGCGTTCACATGCGGCCGGAAAACGGTAAGCCACGTCGAAGCGGGCTGCAGTGTGAGTTGTCACCCGATAGCACAAAATTCGTCTTGTTTTTCGATGGTGAAGTTGAACGCAAGCAATCCGAGGGCATTCATTTTCGGTGTTTCAACCGCTCGCTAAAGCAGCTGTGGGAAAAAGAATTGCGGCTTCCGCCAGCACCTGAAATCGCTCAAGTGCACCATTACTTGCTCGACAACAGCGGTGCGATTTACCTGATGAGCGGAAGAAATCCTATTAAATCATTTTCCGATTGGCAGCGGCCTCAAGGCGGTCAATACGTGGCTTATTACTTTGACCCCTACACCAAACGTTTGAAGCAGTACGACATCGGGTTAAAAGACAAGCAAGTGCTCTCGACCGAATTTGCGCTGAATGACAAACAAGAGGTTGTCATTGCCGGCTACTATTCCAACAACTTTAAATTCAGGGTTTCGGGTACGCTTTTAATCATCCTCAATGCGCATGGTGGCAGTATAAAAAAGGCGGCATACACACCGTTTTCAGAAGCATTCATCAGCACCATGGAAGACGATGGAAATGAAACACTGGAGGACTTTTATTTGGATCATCTGCATGTTGACGACAGCGGGCGAGTTGTCCTCGTTGGGGAACAATACTATGTGAGTCGTTTTGTTTCTACGGACCCAACCACCGGCAGGCAAATGGTTGAGTATCGTTACAACTTCGATGATGTGATGATGCATTGTTTGGATACAGCTGCCGAACATCTGTGGTCAGTTCGTATCCCGAAGCGTCAGTTCACCAATTCTCCCACCGACGTGCATTTCTCCTATGCCTTTGCGGCATCGAATGAAGGTTTCGCCCTCACATTCAATGATGACGAGGCCAGCACAGAACGGCTGGCAAACGGTGATGACACGCAAGCATCGTTGTGGACAGGGTCGAAAAACAGTGTAACGACGTTGTGCCGCGTGACCAACACCGGCCAACTCAGCCGAACCACACTTACCGATAACACAACGGAGCGCCTGTTATTCAACCCTTTAATGACAACTTCAGGGCCTGTCGGGCATTCTGTTTTTGGCTTCAGCGACAACCGGTCCTATAAGTTTTGCCGTAGGAGGTGATAAAATTGTACTTCTTGCATATATATTTGCACCCCCGTTCAAAGGAATGGGCGTATGCCTAGGTGGCGGAATTGGTAGACGCGCACGACTCAAAATCGTGTGTCTTCGGGCGTGTGGGTTCGATTCCCACCCTGGGTACAACAATCGATATACTGCGCAAGCAGTTCATTTAACCAAAAAAACCGTTTACACTGAAACCATCGGAATCCCGGTGGTTTTTGTTTTTCAGCTGGTTTACCCTTCCTTGTTCCACTTCCAGGAAAGCGAAAGGCGGTATAATCTGCCGGGCATAGGAACGTATCCGCTTTCGATATAAAGCGAATTCAGCGCATTGTTGACATCGAAGGCGAGGTCAAATCTTGGGAAGACAGCAGACGCCCTCATATCAAAAACCCAATAGTCATCCTGATTGAATCGTTCGTTGTAGCGTGAAACCAACTGAAGACGATAGCGGTCGAAGAAACGCAAGCCGACACGTCCAACAAGCTGATGGCGCAAGTGATTAAGGGAATACTTGCTGAATTCATCCACCTCGCCCAGACGACCATCAAGATACGTATGTGACACATGGATATGCTCAACAGCAGCGTTTCCTTTCGATTTAAACTGAAGCGTCGCTCTCGTATCAACACCTGAAACCGTTACGGTGCGGAAGTTATTCGGCACCCACAAATCCTCTTCATTGCTTCGGGTAAAATCAATGAAGTTGCTGACGCGTCGAACGAAACCGCTTGAGGAAACTTGCAGGCCACCTTGGTTCCATTTGAATCCGACTTCGGAGTTAAACGCATTCTCCGGCTTTAAATATGGGTTTCCGCTGTTGGCACGATCGGAATAATACAAGTCGGTAAAACTTGGATTACGGCTACCGAGTCCAACATTACCAAACACGCGCAGCGATTGCACTATCGGAGCGCTAAACTCCAATCCGGGATAAACATTCACTCCAAATGGACGGCTGTACTGCACCATTGCACCGATAACAACCACGGCAGAATTCTCAAACAACAATCTCTGTTCGCCATAAAAACTGTGGTAATACCGGCTATGATTTCCCAGATTGTTGCTGTGGATGATTTCTGCGCGCGACTCATAACCTCCTCCAAATTGACCGGCCTTGTTTGTTTTGGAAACATGAATTTCCGCACCTGCCGCTGTATTGAAGTGATTGTTTCGATACACCTCCGGTTTCTCGCGTATGAAAATGTAATCGTCGTGACTATACCGCCAATAACAAAGTGGCTGTATGCTCCATTGACCGGCTTGCATGCGATAGCGTGCAGATGCGTAGATGGTTTCGGTTGTTTCGAAAGCGTCAACGTCGTAGGGGTATGCATAGAATCCATTGGCACCTGTTTCGTTTTTGACAATACCGGAGGCCAGGTTCAATTGAGATTTTTGATCTTTGAAAAACAGGGTTGAGCGATAGCCCACGCGCTGTTGGGAGTTGGACGAATTATAACGATACCCTTCGGAATCGTAGTAGGATGCATCTACCTGATGGCGCTGAGAGCCGTCTTTACTTTTCCAACCAAGGCCCAATCGGCCACCCGCCTGGAGGTATTGCTTGACGGTGTCATTTTCCAATGGCGTGTAGGTTCCGGTCCAGAGTTGGGCGAACACGTTATCCGAAGCCGGTGCGCGTGTTACGAAGTTCACGGCACCTGCCAGTGCATTGGCACCATAGATGCGGGCCGCGGTTCCCTTGATGATTTCAATGCGCTCGATTTGCTGAATATCGATCGGAAGATTCATCATGAGATGCCCGGTTTGAGCATCACGCATGGGGATGCCATCAATCAAAACGAGGACCTGCTCAAAGGTGCTTCCTAAAATACTCAGATCCGCCTGGGATCCTTGGGGGCCGCGCTGACGGAGATCTACCCCGGCAATCCAAGTGAGGATCTCGGCGATGCTTTGAGCGGGCATGGCGAGAATTTCATCACGACTAATGATTTGAATATTCCTTGGCGCTAAAGCAAAAGGAATATCGGATAAACGCTTTTCACTCACGACAACTTCATTGAATGACATGGTCGAATCGGACTGCGCGTAGCTAAAAACGTTAGCGAATAAGAGAAATAAAACCAGCAGATTTTTCTTCATAGGGCGCGAAAATAGTTCTTTCAATTTTCACTCTTTACAACCTGCTTTTATGTAAATTGCGCTGCTAATCAGTAATTAATATGGCTAAACAACCGTCATCGCCCTCGAAATTGAAATTCGCGTTTCAAAAGAAAAACTACCAACTATTGCTTATCGGTATCGGTATTGTCTTGTTGGGATATTTGCTCATGACAGGCGGTGGTAGTGAAGATCCAAACGTGTTCGACCCATCGATCTTTTCATTCCGTCGGATTACGCTTGCTCCTATTGTTGTTCTGTTTGGCTATGCGTTCATTGGCTATGCCATCATGCACAAGCCCAAGCAACGCAGTGAATCTTAATTATTGAATCTTCCCGACTCGTGTCCATTTTTCAAGCTATCATCATTGCCATCGTTGAGGGGATTACGGAATTTCTTCCCATCAGCAGTACCGGACACATGATTATCACCCAACAGCTATTGGGTATTGGCAACGACGCCTTCGTGAAAGCTTTCATTGTCAACATCCAGTTTGGTGCTATCCTGAGTGTAGTCGTTTTGTACTGGAAGCGTTTTTTTCAAAGCCTTGATTTTTACTTCAAACTCATTTTCGCCTTCATTCCCTCGGCTGTTCTCGGTTTGTTGCTGAATGATGTCATCGATGAACTACTCGAGAGCCCGACAACTGTGGCTGTGAGTCTTCTGCTCGGTGGCGTCGTGCTTGTGTTTATCGACAAGCTGTTAAATCCGAAAAACGAAATCGTACTCACTTTTCCCAAAGCATTCATCATCGGGCTGACGCAATGTATCAGCATGATTCCGGGTGTGTCACGATCAGCCGCCACGATTATCGGCGGCATGTCGCAAGGCCTGACACGCAAACAGGCGGCGGAATTCTCCTTCTTCCTTGCTGTGCCAACCATGTTCGGCGCAAGCGCGTTGAAATTGGTTAAGGCGTTGGATGGCACACCGGAAATATTCACCACCCACAACTTAACCGTACTTGCCATTGGCAATCTGGTTGCATTCCTGGTAGCCATGATGGCCATCCGTTTTTTTGTCTCATACCTCACGCAATACGGGTTCCGCATCTTCGGATGGTACCGCATCATTCTCGGCGCTTTGTTGCTCATTCTGCTGGGTGCGGGCGTTGACTTGAGCGTTCTGTAATGAGGACATTTTCGTTGATTACCTTTCGTGCATGAAATTATCGGCGGCTATTATCACATTTAACGAAGAGCGCAATCTCGCGCGCTGCTTGCAGTCGTTGATGGGTGTGGTCGACGAAATCGTGGTAGTAGACTCCTTTTCCAAAGACGGAACGAAAGCGATTGCAGCGCAATACGGCGCCACGTTCATTGAACATCCCTTCGAAGGTCATATTCAACAAAAGAATTACGCGTTGGATCAGACAACGGGTGACTGGATTCTGTCGCTCGATGCAGATGAAGCGCTAGACGACAAGCTGCGCGCATCCATCATCGCCTTTAAATCGCAACCTATCGGAACAGGATGCAGCATGAACCGCCTAACCAACTATTGCGGTCATTGGGTGCGCCATTGCGGTTGGTATCCGGACACCAAAATTCGTCTCGTCGCTCGGAACAAAGCACGCTGGGGTGGCGTCAATCCACATGATCGGCTTGATCTTAACGACGAATCATCACCAATGCAATTACAGGGCGACATTCTGCACTACTCTTACTACACCCGCGAAGATCATCTGCGTCAAATCGAATACTTCGGAAAGATTGCAGCACGTGAATTGTTTGAGCGCGGCACCTCCATTTCTTACGGAATGATTTTACTGAAAGTCATCGCGCAGTTTTTCAAAAGCTTCATTCTGACAACCGGATTCCTCGACGGAAAAACGGGCTTCACCATTTCACGACTTTCGGCCTATGCGACATGGCGCAAATACACCATGTTGCGCCAATTACACCATCACCGATGAGTACAGCCTTGAACCATATTTTGATTTCGCGCACCGACAGTATCGGCGACGTGATGCTCACGCTACCGTTATGTGGTAAAATCAAACAGCAATGGCCCGAGTGTCGTATTACATTTTTAGGCCGAGGATATACGCAAGGCATTATTGAAGCCTGCGCTCATGTCGACGACTACCTCAACTGGGATGACATCAAAACGCATTCACCCGCAGAGCAAATGGCGATTCTGAGTGAATGTGAGGCGGATGCGATTATCCATGTGTATCCGAGAAAAGAAATTCTTTGGTTAGCGAAAAAGGCCGGCATCCGTTTGCGCATCAGCACCGGTCATCGCCTACATGCGCTCACCAAATGCAATAAACTTGTTTTCTTTTCACGTAAAAATTCCGACCTCCATGAATCGCAATTAAACTTCAAGTTGCTGCGTCCGCTAGGCATAGAAGACACCATCAGTCTTGAGGAAATTGCTACCCTCTATGGATTCGATAATCGCCACACACCGCTACCGGCTGTGGTTTCCGATATTATCCAAACGCATGCTTCGAAGATAAAAGTCGTGATTCATCCCCTTTCGAAAGGGAGCGCTCCTCAGTGGGGGCTCGAGCATTACCGTGAACTCATCGGCAGCCTCTCTCCGGAGCGATTTCACGTATACATCACGGGTACTGCAGAAGAAGGCGAACAACTGCGCGGGCAACTACCCTTGAATACCTCGCACGTTTCCGACCTTACCGGAAAGCTGAGTCTCGCTGAATTGATCACCCTTGTGGGCTCGTGTAATGTCTTAGTGGCTGCCAGCACCGGTCCCTTGCATATTGCGGCGGCATGCGGCATTCAGGCGATTGGTTTGTTTTCACCCAAGCGCCCGATGCATCCCGGACGATGGGCCCCCATTGGAAAAAAAGCTCTCGTTATTTGTGCTGAATCGCATCCGAAGAAGGGCGATTCCTTGACGATTTCGACCGCACAAGTTCTGCAAGCGATAACGAACGCTCCGTCGTAAACAGCGCATAGAAAAAGGCGAAAAACATCACTCCTGCTTGTGATTCCAAGGTGTCTTCGGTAAGGAATGAGAGTGCGGCCAGAATGAAGAACATGATGTAGTTCGCATCACGTCCATAGCCGTGGAATAACGGCCACACCAGAATGAGCAAGAAAAGGATTAGACCAACAATCCCGTAAGTAATCCACATCGTTAGGTATTGATTGTGCGCGCGGAGTCTGAACTGAGGCTGAAGTGGCGAATCGTTATCGATATAGGCTTGGCGGAATGCCAATTTCACGTCACCGGTTCCAACGCCGAAAAACATATTCGCCTTCGCAATACCCCATCCCGTTTTCCAGAATTCCCAACGCTGCAGCACACTGTGGCCGTTGGGGTCGCCGCCGGCGCGGTAATTCGACCATTCAAAGAAGATGCGATCAAGGCGTTTATTGAGACCTCTTTTCTGATTGTCCAACACCGTTGGCACTCCGCGTTCAATCGCCTTCACATCTTCTGCGGTAAGCGCTGCAACACCTTCATGATCCTTGTGCAATCCCTTAGAAGCCATGTACCGAATGAGCGTGCCTTTCAGCATGTGCCCACGTCCATCGAGACTATCGGGATGAATCAAACTGCGGGTGAACCAAGCGTCATACAACTCGCCCCAGGCAATGTGTGTCATCACGTAGTGACCGTCCTCGATGAACGGATACTCCGCATGATGGATGTATTCCTCACCGCCGGCTGTCGTCCTTTCCAGTTGTGACCAGTCCATCACCGGCACATTGAAATAAGCCTCATAAGCGCGTTGCACAGAATAAACCGGGATAATAAGTGCCGCAAGTATTAAAGCGGAAAACAGCACCTTCATCCCGCGACTGTTTTGCAACGCAATTTGACGGAGCATTAACCACAGCAACAAGGCCATGAGCACAATAACGCCGGTAACGCTTCCAATGATGTAAATGAAATACAATGAAGGAATAGCGACCAATACGATAAGCAAAATGCCTTGCCATGAATTATGTGCAAAGCGCACCAGTAGTCCGAGCGCAAGCGCAATCAATAACGAAAAGCGAACGTGTGAGATAAAAACCGAGATGTTGCGCACATCCTCTTCCCAAGGCACTTCATGCAGCCAATACACTTTCAGGCACCACAGAACGGCTGTCAATACGGCAAGAATGAACAACCCGATTAATGCTCGAAATTGTCCTTGCGTCAGGGGGTCGAGTAGCACAAACAACAGCGGCAATGCCAGAATCGGCAATTTCATCCGCAAGTCCCAGAACGCGTAATTAAAGTCCGTAGTCCACAATAATCCAATGCATGGGAGAAGAAATAAAGCTATGAGCGCAAGTGAATTG
>CANHYZ010000079.1 GCA_947464885.1 Flavobacteriales bacterium | reverse complement strand
ATTATGGAAGTTTGGAGCGTTCACGAAGTGGAGATGAAGTGCAGTTGAAAGTACAGCAACAGCGGGGTTAGCAGTATGGGGTTTGAAAATGCAATCGTGAGAACAACGATCGTAAGGAATGCCGGAAAGCGAGCTTCCGGATTGTATTGTCTGAAAATGGATTTGCCGGATGAAAAGGTCGAGTAAAGCAGCCATGCCAATCCGACTAATCCGAAATGCCCCATGAAGGATGTGAGTCCGTTCGTGAAATTGTAGTTTTCGAATTGTGCTTTGAATTCGGAATCGCTGTACCCTCGTCCGAAAAGGGGACGGTCTTGAATGCTTCTCAAATCGACAATCATACTTCCGAATCGCCCGAGGCTGCCAAAGTTGGGGTTATCAAAATCGATATCACTAATAAGAATTTGCTGAGCTGAAATCTGCGTGTCAATCTTATCTCTAAAGATTGGAACGGCGTAAAACAGGTAAAAGAAGAACAACCCGAGTGCGGTGATCAGAAAGAGCCGTATGGCCAGAATACCAGGTGTGATATTATTCAACATGCGATTGGACATCGCAAAGATCAGCAGGATAAACAGGACGACATATCCGGTTGTTGAGAAGGTGGTCATTAATGTAAGAATGATTAATCGCGCATGTCGGTCAAATACGAATCTATTTTGAATCAGATGCAACGCAAGCGATAGGTTAAGGAATGCAGCAAAGCCGCCGGGTTCCCAAAACGCACCGGAATTTCGAAAGTTCTCCTTCGTCTCAACCGTATAGATGAGAATGTTCAAGGCGTCGATGTCTTGATGAACACGACCCGCCGAAATCCAAGGCATCCATTGATGGATACTTTGCACAAAAGAAGTTAGCGAAGAGATGTGAAGAACCTGCCAGATGTAAAACGGCAACGAAAGCGCACAAAGCACAACCGTAATTTTTCGCAGTGCGATATGGAAGTTCGAACGTGTCAGTTGTATCCAGAGAATAACACTGACGCAGAGCGCTAATAGTTTGATGTAGATTTTGAAATCAAACGTGTTAACAGTGAACAGCAGATTTTCTGCGAAAAGCAAGAGAAGGCCAATCGCAAAGTATACCGTCTTGCGCGTTACTGCGATTTGCTGTTTGAGAAATGAAATGAGGACCGTAAAAATGAACAGGCCTGCTGTCACGTCGGAAAGCGCCGGCAGATTTGCGCGGGTGGCAATCAAACAAGTCAGCCCAACCAGAAAAAGCGTTAGTCCGAAATAGCGATTATCTCGTTGGCCGGATGATGTGCCCGTTTGAGGCGTGGGTGATGTAGTTATCGGTTCCAAATGCCCTGTGCGGTTCCTGACATAATCTTCTTGCATTGCACGCCTAATACGACCGTGATGCACAACAGGAATCCTGCGTTTACAAATATAATCGTGCTGGGATGATGAAACAGGTTGTCGATAAGGATTACCGCAGGGATGAACGCGATGGAACCGATGAGGAAAGCATAGAACTGAAGCGTAATTTTTGAGCAGCTGTTAATCATGGACGTGAAAATCGCCGCCAATATGTGGATCATGGAGTAGGCGGCGTTGGCAACGTGAATAATCATCGGAATCTGAATGATGCGTCCAACCCATTGCTCGAAAAACCAGGGAGCAGCCGCTAAAAAGATGGATATTCCAATAACGGCTATCGCCCAAAGTGAGAGTAGTCTTTTGTGGATTTTTTGAATCCAGGCCAAATCATTTTTTGCAAATGCTTTGGTATAGCTGCTCCAAACGGGCGCCAGCATTAGCGTAAAGGCGAGTACTGCCGTATTGAAGATGCGAAACGAGGCGTTGTAATTGATGACGTCTTCGTTATGATGGAGCTGTGCGATGATTAAACTGTTGCCCTGAATGAACACCAAGGTGCAGAATTGGATGATGAAAAACTTATAACCGGTCGAGTTGAGTTTCCGAAATAATCCCTTTTCGAACAAGGAGAGTTTTGGTGTCAGAAAGCGATAGCGGCTTAGGAAGAGAATCACCGTAGCGAGTACATACATGATGATAGGCGACCCCAATGAGATCGCAGTGAATTGATCAAGTGCGATGCTCGATTGCTGCTGTTGTATCGACAACAGCCAAACAAATGACAACAAATTCGCCGCCAGGACTATGAGATTTCCCAGAAAGGAGAGTTGGATGCCATGAAATATGAAGGATATGTTTTTGAGAATTACCTGGGTGGCGAATAGCGCAATGGCCAGGTACATTGTTTTTTCGAGCAGTGGAGTGAACATGACGTCCACATTGAATACGCTGTGCCAGGGGATGAATGGAACGGCAATCATTAAAAGCGTCGCGGCTGATGCACTGAAAAGGGCAATTGCACTGTAGCTGGTAGACACCAGTGCACGCGCTTCATCTTTTCTTCCTTTGTGCAGAGCCTCCAGCAACAGATTGCGCAAGCTGTTGCCCATTCCCATATCGAGAAAGGTAAACCAGGTAAGCAGGCTGAACAGGACAACCCACACACTGAACATGGCCTCGCTGAGGAGTTCCATACCCAACGGAATGAGCGCCAGGTTGAGTAATAGGCTGAGAATTTTTATGAGGAATGAACCTGCAATGTTGATGGTAAGGTTCCTCATACAGTTACCGCGTAGTATGTTCAGGGTACGAAGTCGTCACCTTAATTAATCGCACGAGCACCAACGTTTGACTTGAATGGTGTGAATGAAAGCCCAATACCAAGATTCATGAATCCGCCATCGAAGAATGGGTTGGGATTGTAATCCATCATGTCGAAATTGTATGCTTGTTTGATGTGACCAATCATAGCTACACGAGCGAATACAGCAGTGTATCGGTTGAAATAATAGGTCGGCATAATGGATCCAACGACATTGAACATGTAGTCATACAGGAAGATCGTCTTATCGTATTCGCGATCGAATTTTACTTTGTTGACCATCGCGCCAACTCCAATGCCAACGAAGCCATGCACTTTGAATTTATCTTGCCAGAGGCGTGCAGCATTTTTGAATTCGCCCGATTGCTTGAAACGTATCTGGAGTAAATCCGCAGAAACACCAAAAGTTGTTCTGAAATAATCGTTTTTGAGGTAGGAAGATTCCTCACCAGGGCGATTCATGTCTAATGAAAACTCTGAACGAAAACTCAGGTTTGGTTTTGCCAGATAGGAAATTCCCGCAACCATGTTGTGCAGAGCTGAAGTCTTGATGGAGTAGCCTTCCGTTAGTTGTGAGTGCTTGAAGTGATTGCCGGAAGAAATATCCAGTTTCAAGTTGGCCGGAATGAATTGTGCGCGCATTCCGATAAAACAAAGGATGAAGAATAAGCCGGTTAGGTATTTCATGGCATAAAAGTAATTATTTCTTACGGATTCTTCTCGTTGTAATAGTTGTAAGAGTAGTATTTCCCGCGTTGAATCTCTGCGCCATTGATGACAATATGTTGCTGCCTGTTGTGCATTGTGCGGCTCAACGTTTCCAATTGCTTTAAGGTGCTGCGTTTTGAGTAGTTCAGTCTAATCACCATCAATGAGGTGTCGCTGTGATCTGCCAGCAGTGAGGTGTCGGCAACAAGCCCCAAAGGTGCCGTATCCACAATAATGACATCGAAGTTATTGCGAAGCGTCTCAAACATGGATGCTGTGCGCGGTGTCATGAGGAGTTCAGCCGGGTTCGGCGGTACAATGCCACAAGCGAAAAAGGTGAGATTGGGAATGGTTGAATTGTCAGTAGCAAAATCCATAATGGACCCGTTTCCTGTAGCGAGGTAGCTGCTTATTCCTTGTTTCTTTTTCTCTTGGAAATAATTGAACAGATTAGGTTTACGCAGATCAAGTTCAAGAAGCGCTGTGCGTTGGTTCGCTATGGCGAATGACTTGGCAAGATTGAGTGCAGTAAAGGACTTGCCTTCCCCGCTGATGGCGGATGAAACCAATACAACCGAGCCTTTCTCTTTTTTAACGCCCAGCATAAAGTTGATGCTGGTGCGCAGCATGCGAAACGACTCAGAAATCAAACTGCGTTTAGAATGGTCAATCGAATCTGTTTGCGCATTACGCTGAAGCGGAATACTTCCAAGCACACTGCTACTCCAAGGGTCTATCTCTTTGGCCGAACGGATAATGTCATCAAAGTAGGCATACAGCAAAAAGAGCATGAAGGGAAGGAAAAGTCCGGCTAGTGCTCCGGAAATAACAATGGCTTTTTTCGAAAGTCCATTTGGTTTGAAGTCACTGTATGCAAAATCGATAACCTTGTTGTTGCTAATCGTAGCAGCAAGGGTAATTTCATTCTCCTCTTTTTTCTGAAGCAAGAAGAGGTAGAGCGTCTCCATTATCTTTTGCTGACGCTGGATGGTGCGGAAATCACGGTCTGTTCCGGACAAGTTTCGCAGCTTGGAATCAATCGAGCTGCTTTGCACCTCAAGCTGCTTTATTTCCAGTTCTAAAACGGAAAGTTTGTTGCGCAAGCTCTCAAGCAAAAATTGACGGATGTTTTCGAGTTTCGATATCAGTGTAATCAGCTGAGGATTTTTTTCCCCGACATTGTTTTGCAATTGCTGCTTTTCAATGATCAGTTGATTGTACTGATTAATGCCTGCGTTAATCGTCGGATCGTTGAGCCCGATATTGGAGGGAAGCAATTCATCCGGGTTGGTGATGCCTTTTAAGTGCTCGTAAACAAAGCCGCATAATTTGAGTTGAACGGCTGCCGACTGAATTTCAGTTTCGCGCGCTCCTTGTTGGTTGAGGTAGAGATAGGCGTTGGTGGGGATGTCTGTTATGTCGCGTTCCACTTTGAAAGAAGACTCCTGATTCTCGACTTCGTTGAGGTCCCGGGCAATTTCACCCATGCGTGCATTGATAAAATCGGAGGTTTTGCGGGCGATTTGATTGTTGTCTTCAATGGCGTCTATCTCGCGCTGTTTAAACAGCGTATTGATGATGTCGTTGTTGCGATCGATGTTTGGTCCGGTGAGAGCAACCTCAATCACGGTAGATTCTTTCGAATGTTGCTTCACTTCGAGGCTCTTTTGCAATTGATCGATTACGGTTGAAACCGGCACTACGCGGATGAGGAAATCCTTTCCCACAAATTCCTCACTCATGAGCGAGGTTGCTGATACCGACAGCATGCCTACCGGTGTCGTGATGGTGTCGCCAATAGTTGCCGTGGCACTGAATTGAAGCTCTGAGGACGTGATTTGATACTGCGTTGGGTTGTTCAACGTCATATCAAAGTGAATTAATTCCGGCAAGGAATCGACTCCGCTTAAGGATACGCTCAGGGGTGATCGCAGGTAAAGGTCTTGTTTGAGCAGACCGGTTGTCTTGCTGAGCACAAAAAGTTCTGTATGCAAGTGTAGTTCTTCCACCACCTTGCGCAGTAGTGTTCGCGAATGCAATAGTTCAATTTCATTGCTTACGTTGCTTTCACCTTTCAGGATTCCGAGATCCTTGAGCACGGATAGCTCGGATGATCCTGAACTTTTTTGCTCGTCCTGGATCATCAATAATCCTTTGGAGGTATAACTGGGTTTCGAGTAACGCGAATAGGCCAGTGAGACAGCAAGAAATACAATGAAGATTATTGCGAGCCAAATCCAATGGCGCAGGTAGGCCTTGAGCAGGATTATCAGGCTGTCGATATAATCGATTTGCTTGTCGCCGGTGGTTGGTTTCTGCTCCATGGGATTATTTGAAGAGTAGGAAGGCCGTCAGTATGACAGAGATAAGGGGTATGGAAACCGAGCTGCTGTTTTTCAGTAGCGTGGATGAGAATCGAGCAGCGGCGTTGGGTTCAATGTAGACAACGTCGTTTTGTTTCAGGTAGTAAACCGGCGACTCCAGCAGTGTGGCTTTGGTTAAATCAACCCTGTACTGCACGGATTTACCATTTTCATTTCGCAGCACAAGTACATTGTCACGAACACCGGTTATATTCAAATCGCCTGCAACACCTAACGCCTCGAGCAACGTAATGCGTTCGTTGGGTACATTGAATGTACCCGGCTTTTTTACATCACCTAAAACGGTTACCTTGAAATTGAGTATGCGAATATGCACCACAGGATTTTCCAGGTATGCAGTGAGTAATTCGCGCATGTGGTTGCACGCTTCGTTGCGCGTCATACCGGCGATGGTCACACCTCCGATTACCGGTAGAATAATCTGTCCTTTGTCGTCAATGAGATAACCTAGTTGCGCCGGAATTCCATTCTCGTATCCGTTGTTAATCGTTTGCGGTGCGGCGTTGGCGGGCAGGTTGAACGGAATAGCCAACAGCGGATCATTGCAGGTAACGAATACGGATATGAAATCGCCTGTCTCC
Organism: Flavobacteriales bacterium; assembly: GCA_947464885.1. Taxonomy (GTDB): domain Bacteria; phylum Bacteroidota; class Bacteroidia; order Flavobacteriales_D; family Sanyastnellaceae; genus JAIBBG01. The sequence goes on along the minus strand of CANHYZ010000079.1, from coordinate 1,722 downwards.
AACGTTGGTGAAGCATATGCGCGATCAACGGAGGTCTTCAACTCATTGAAATAGACCACCTTTTCGCGTGTTTTGCAACCGCTTAACAATACGATTAAACTGATGCCGACAAGGGCAGCCTGATAAATGCGAGTGTGGGGGGTAGGTATAGAGGTGTGGTGAGGCATGTTCGATAATCAAGCACTGCGTATTTTATTGAACGCAATGTTTTTAACAGCCAAAAATAGATATTTGATATCCGTGTAAAAAGGACTTTTTTGCTTCTCGTTGAAGTAAATCCGCTCGGCCTTGATGTTGCTTTTTTCATCGCCCATGAGCAACGCCACATAAGGAGGGAAGCATCCCGGCTTGTATTGGGTTCTAAGTTGTTGAAGGTCTTCGGGAAATTGGTTGAATCTCGCTTGACTGAGTGGGCGTGCCCCAACCAGACTCATTTCGCCTTTCAGCACGTTAAAAAGTTGAGGCAATTCATCCAGCCAGATTTTGCGCATGTAGGCCCCGTAGGAAAGCACTCGGAAGTCATTGGCAATTTTTCCTTTGCCTTTGTTATCATAACCGTGATTTCGGATCATGTAGTCTTGCAAATACTCCGAATAGGGATGCATCGTGCGAATTTTGTAGACCATGATGGTTTTCCCGTAACGCCCAACACGGGGCATACGATAAATTGCTCCGTAGCTCGGTTTGGTGTGCAAATAGTTCTTTGATGATTTCTTTGCTGTTATGGTGTGTTCTTTACCGTTGTTGACAATGGACTCAATTTCGAAACCACAATACACCAAGCGACCCAGGATTTCCGCTTTTGATAGGACCAGCCTGCGATGACCGGTAGCGACTTCATAGATGGAACGTGTCGGTTTGATTTTCGCTGCGATTCTGTGAACGAGGAATAGATAGAGCCATCCAAAAATCCATAGCCCGGGCATGTGCTGTTTCATTGATTGCCGACGATTGTCAAGCGTTACACAATGAATGACCAGTATTCCGGTTTCAGGGAGCTGCTTGTGTTTGGCGAGCAGCACGCGGTTCAAGTGGGGTATGCGATTGACGGGTTCGCTGAGTTCGATGCAATATGGCGCTGCAGGGGGCAAACTGTCCAGGAGCGTTCGGGTATATCCGACGTCTTTAACCTGCCCTTTTTGAGCAGGTTGAACATTCCCGAATGCATTTTCAATCGTCATCAGCTGTGGTCGTTCTGGGCATGACACAAGTATAGACTGAAGGTCGTTAAACCGTCAGAATTTCGTAGTGCATAGCCTCCGGGTTAGGCGCCGGATGTTTGTTTAACGGGGTGGAGAAACAAAATAAGTCGTGGCCATCAGTTTTCCTCTCAAATAAGCGGAATGTCCCAAAGGTAAATCAAAATGACTAAAACAGCAATTATGTGATTTGAGAAAGGTTGGTTTCGCAATTCCTCATGTGGTTGTCAACATCTTGATATTTTAACTATCTCATTGCTTCCCTCCAATGCTAATTTGCGCTCAAATCAATATGTATCATGATCAATAGAAAAGAGTTTAGGAAATATGCCACGAGCAATCACGGTATAAGTGGTACTGTCGTAGACGATGTGATTAGCCACGTCTATGGACCCGAAAATATGACCCGCACCGTAATCGAAGAACGCAATATGCCCTTCCGCGAGGTAGACGTGTTTTCGCGTTTGATGGCGGATCGCATTATCTTTCTCGGAACAGAGATTGATGATTATATCGCTAACAT
>CANHYZ010000078.1 GCA_947464885.1 Flavobacteriales bacterium | reverse complement strand
TTTCGATCACATCCCATCGGCTGCGGCCCATTCAAATTTGCTTTCTGGTATGAGCAGGTCGCTCTTGTTTTTCACAAACACAATTCGTATTGGATGAAAGACACCAGCGGCACGCGCCTACCCTATCTCGATGCTGTCAAAATCGATTTCGTCAAAGACATGTCAGTGGAGTTCCAGGGCCTGCTGCAAGGCAAGTACGATTTCATGAGCGGGATTCACAGTGCCTTTAAAGATGAGCTGCTGGATGCCGAAGGCAATTTGCATCCGATGCATAGCGAGCGGATTCGATTTCAGCGAACCCCATTTATCAAAACCGATTACCTGGGAATCCTCATGGACTCTTCGGCTTCCATTAATCAAAACTCACCACTGAATGATGTGCGCGTGCGACGTGCTATTTCTTACGCGATCAACAAAGAGGAGATGGTTGCCTACTTGCGCAACAATACCGTATTCCCCGCTGAATCCGGTTTTGTTCCGCCGATGCTCAACAATGGTGCTGATGAAAAATATTACACCTACAATCCGGCAGTCGCCAAACAACTCCTGGCTGAGGCGGGATATCCCAACGGCAATGGCATGCCTGAAGTGGTTATTTCAACCACTGGCGACTACACTGATTTAATGGAGTACATCCAACACGAACTGGAGAAGATTGGAATTCCTGTGCGCATCAATGTGCTTCAGGGACCTGCCCTGCGCGAGCAATCCGCCAAAGCTCAACTCGCTGTTTTTAGAAAATCCTGGTTGGCCGACTACGCCGATGCGGAAAATTTCCTGACTGTTTTTTACTCTCCAAACTTCTGCCCCAATGGCCCCAATTACACGCATTATAAAAACGAGCGCTTTGATGCGTTGTACAGACAATGCCGCACGGAGCGAAACGATTCGTTGCGAAAATCAATCATCCACGAGATGAATGATGTGCTCATGCAAGATGCGCCGGTGATACCCCTTTATTACGATCAGGTTTCTCACTTCGTTCGAAGCAATGTAAGCGGACTTCAAACTAATCCCGTGAACATGCTAGATTTGCGGCCTGTGCGGAAAAATTAATCCCGACAACCAAGACTATGGCACTCAAAATCGACATGCACACGCATATCATGCCCAAGCATGTCCCCGATTGGTCGAGCAAATTCGGATACGGTACGTTCATTCACCTGGACCATCACCGGCCGGGGTATGCGCGCATGATGCAAGGCGACAAGTTCTTTCGGGAAATTGAGGCCAATTGTTGGGACGAGCAGTTGCGTATCGATGAGTATGCGCGTTACAACACACAGGTACAAGTGGTTTGTACCATACCAGTGTTGTTTGCCTATTGGGCTCAGCCGACCGATGGCCTCACCATTGCTCGTTTTCTCAACGACCACATTGCAGACATTGCTGCACGCCTTCCGAAGCATTACGTTGGTCTCGGCACAGTGCCCTTGCAAGATGTTGATTTGGCCATACAGGAATTGGAACGATGCAAATCGATTGGGATGAAAGGCATTCAAATCGGCAGCAACGTCAATCAGAAAAACTTGAGCGAAACGATTTTTGAACCGTTTTGGCAAGCCGTTGAATCCCTCGATATGGCCGTGCTTGTCCATCCTTGGGAAATGATGGGCCAGGACGATATGAAAAAATATTGGCTTCCGTGGCTGGTTGGTATGCCGGCGGAAACGACACGCGCCATTTGCTCTCTGATATTCTCCGGCGTGATGGAACGATACCCCAACATCCGATTCAACTTTGCTCATGCAGGCGGATCTTTTCTGCCAACGATTGGTCGTATTGAACACGGTTTCAATTGTAGGCCCGATTTGGTGGCTATTGACAACCCCATCAATCCACGTGAATACATCGGCAAGTTTTGGGTTGACAGCGCTACGCACGATCCCATGCTATTCAAGTATATATTGGATTTGCAAGGTGCTGATCGCGTAACCTTAGGAACTGATTACCCTTTCCCGCTAGGTGATTTGGAAGTCGGAAAATTCATCACCGACATGAACTTACCACAGCACGTTATTGATGCTGTCTTCTGCGACTCCACGCTATCATGGCTGAAGCTGGACCGCAATCAATTCGTTTAATCGTTTTCCAACTTGGCAGCGACAAAGAGAAGTTGCTGACTGGAATAACGCGCATAGGCCTCGTAAATCTGAGACCTCTGCTTTCGAATAGCTTTAGCATTGAGCACCAAAACAGGAATTTTGGCCACTGTATCTTGACGAAAGCCCATGATCTCTGTGCGAACCCAAGCGTTGTCTGCGGAATCTTGAGCCAAGATGCTCTGGCCAATCTGTAATAACAGTGAATCAGGGAAGAACAATGGATCAACTGCGGGACGAATGGAGTCAAGGCCCATGGCAGGGTGCCAGCGAAAAAATGTAGATGCCTGATCAATGCACCGATCGGCGATGGTTAACTCTTCACAGGTATAAGTCGCTTGCACCGGTGTTCCATTTTCAGGAGCAATGTTCACGCGCACAAAGCAATTTCCGCTGCGCTGATTTTCATTCAACTCATTGTAAAAAGCCAATGCACAAACCGATGTGATTTGCTCCGGCGTAAAGTCAGCCGCGATTTTCGCGCTTTCAATACTGAGCGAGAACACGTTTCCCGTGGACTCCTCCAGCAATTTGGCAGTAGCGTCGGTGGAGCCGACGAGCGCTGCTGCCTTCATTGCAGGTTCCTGTAGCGACCGATCATCACAACTCGTCAACGATGCACTAAGTAAAATGACCATTAAATAGCCTATACCCTTTGAGTAAAACTGTTGCATTGTTACCATGTAAATCGTCCATTAAATGTTTTCTCATTACCCACCGCATCAATCACCTTTAATTCGAACTGATGTTCGCCCGGGGTGATATAGCGATTGTCGAAGTAATAGGTCAATCGGCTATTCTTCGCATCGTACTCCATTAGCGCCCATTTACCATCAATCTTCGGGATAATCTGATCAACGCCCGAAAGCCAATCCGAAATCTTCATATTGAAACTCTTGCGCCCCTTCATCGTTGGCGAAAAATCCACGGAGCTGATTGCAGGAGCCACGGAATCTATCATTATCGCAAAATGCCCGAGGTACATAGGCTCTGCGGTAATCCATCCGTTTTCGTAATGACCGCCTTCACTGATAGTTTTCTCCTTGTCGGGATCCCAGCGAACGATGACCGCTTTGTTTTCCTTACCGGGCTTGACGTTGGTTGCACGCAACGCGAGTGAATACGCGTTATGCACCGGTTCATATGGCGAGGCAATGGTGTAGGTAAATCCGACAGCATTGGTCACCTTTTTCGATGATGCAATCGTCAGATCCAAATCTTCGTAAAGCGTGTAAGCCTTCATTGAGATGCGCACCTCCTCCGTCTCGATAGTATTGTCCTTCTCCCAATCCCATCGCGCAAGTGCATTCTTCGCAGGAGGAACCTTGCCTCCCGCATCCGACAGGGCCTGCACCGAGAACTTCACCCGACTTTCATTGCCCATGATATCGATGATTCGGTACTCGCAGGCATGTTGTTTCCCATCGCGAAAACTGACGATTCCGTCATTGACCAGGTTGTCATAAATATCCAACGGGTTACCCGGCAATCGGTACGAGCCATGGATAGAACTTCTGTCCTTTTTAAAGCGCTCATAGATGGTATGCGCGTTCATGGCTCGGTTGGTCGTAAAATCCAAACGATCCATGCGCTGACCATACACCTGAAGGCCGTCTACAAAAAACTCAATGCGATAAATACCGCAACGGTTGCTGTTGCCATCGAGCATGTCAATGGTGGTAACGGCGAAACCGAAATCACCATACACCTTGGGTAGTGTTGTAGTCTTCAATCCACCACCCTTCGTTTCCAGCGCAATCGGCACTCTGCCCGCATTCACCCACGAGCTATCGGACATCGGCACTATCCACACCGAGCTGATACTGGGCGGAATCTTATCTTTAATCTGCAATCCAAAGAGCAACGGGTTAAGCACCTTCTCGGTGGCGGTTTCCCGAATTTCGAAATGCAGATGAGGGCCGCCGCTTCCCCCGGAGTTTCCCGACAGACCGATAAGCTCACCTTTCGTAACAGGTAATTGTCCTGGCTGCAGATATAAATCGACACTGAACGACTCCAACTCATATTGCTGCGTCTTCAAATAGTCATCAATCTTAGATGCATAGCGCTGCAAGTGACCGTAGACTGTAGTGTATCCGTTGGGATGATCGATATACAAGGCATAGCCATATCCGACAGGCGATACCTTGATGCGGCTGACAAACCCATCACCTGCTGACACGACATTCAGTCCTTCGCGTTGTTCGGTTTTGATGTCGATACCCGCATGAAAGTGATTGGTGCGCAGCTCGCCGAAATTACCGGAGAGATTCAACGGGATTTCCAGGGGTGAGCGGAAAAAATCCTGCGGATAAGTGGGGGCTTGCGCCGATAACTGCGGACCAAATCGGACCGAAGTTATCAGGGTCAAAACAATCAAAAACCGATACTTTCGAAAACACCGTTGCATAAGACGCCCAAATTGCAACGGGTAGTCGAATACGGGATTTTGCAGAACCAATAAATATCAACACCGAGAAAAGGAAAAAACCGCGTTGACACATCACCAAGTCTTCTTAAATTTGACACTGATTATTACTGATCCCTTTTCATTTCATCCCCATGAATGAACTTTTGATAGCACGGATAGAAGCAAAAATCACCCAACTAGGTGAAGCCAAGCGCAATTTGGAGCAGCAGACTGTGCGTCTGCGCGAGGAGAACGCATCCATGCACTTAATCAACAAAGAACTTCAGAGGCAGGTAGATGAATTGAACATGAAGCTCAGTGAGCAATTGCATACCGGTTCAAAGACGGTTGAGCGCGACGAACAGCTGCGCGGAACCACCCGACACAGGATCAATGAATTGGTGAAGGAAATAGACGAGTGTATTACGCTACTCAACAAATAAGCAAGAACGCATGAGCGAAATTTCGATCAAAGTGAACATTGCAGGCCGCACCTACCCACTGACTTTGGGCAGCGCGGAGGAAACCAATATCCGTCAAGCGGAAACGGCCATTGAAGAGAGCATTCAGACTTTTCAAAAAAGCTACGCAGTAAAAGATAAACAAGACCTGTTGGCCATGGCATCCTTGCAGATGGCAGCCGGTGCGATTAAAAACCGTGAACCACGCATCGAAAAAGTGGTCGAAAAAGTGGTTGAACGCATTGAAGTTCCGGTCGATTTGTCCCCTGCCCTGCTCCATCTCGAAAGTCGTCTGGACCAATACCTGGCGTAATCTTCCCTGTTTCCGGGTTTTCATCCTGTGTCGCCTCTCGGGCAAAGTGCCCGGGAATTAAATTTATCATATAACAACAGCTATGAGCGACATGATTACAGTACTCGTTGCATCGTTGGCCGGAGTCGCCGTTGGCGGCGGATTCACCTGGGTAGTCTTCAACAATATTTTGAAGAACAAAAAGGAAGGAATTCTGGCTGAAGCAACGAAAGAAGGAGAAACACTTAAGGAGAAGAAGATTCTACAAGCCAAGGAGAAATTCCTGGAAATGAAGAATCAGCATGAGAATGAAGTCCGCGACCGCAACAAAAAATTGCAGCAAGGCGAAGACAAAATCAAGAGCCGTGAGCGCGAGCTTTCCCAACAAATGGAGAATTACAAGCGCAAAGAGAAGGAAATCGAGCAGCAGCGCGAAAACCTGAACAAGCAGCACGAAACCACCCAACGTAAACAAGCCGAACTCGATAAGAACAATCAGAAGGCGGTGTCACTGTTACAGGAAACTGCGAAGATGACTGCAGAAGACGCCAAGAAGCAATTGATGGCGCAGTTGACCGAGGATGCCCGCAATGCGGCGGCTTCACAAATTCAAGGCATTGTTGACGAGGCAAAACTCAAGGCCAACCAAGAAGCCAAGAAAATCGTTATCCAATCGATTCAGCGCACTGCCGTTGAACACGCCGTTGAGAACAGCGTTTCTGTATTCAACATTGAAAACGACGAAATCAAAGGACGCATCATCGGTCGCGAAGGACGTAACATCCGCGCACTCGAGGCTGCAACCGGCGTTGAAATCATCGTCGACGACACCCCTGAAGCCATCGTATTGTCGTGCTTCGATCCGGTGCGTCGTGAGATTGCCCGTTTGTCTCTCCACCAGCTGGTGACCGACGGACGTATCCACCCGGCACGTATTGAAGAAGTGGTTGCCAAAGTGACCAAAAACATCAACGACGAGATTGTCGAAATCGGTAAGCGTACGACGATTGAGCTCGGTATTCACGGCCTGCACAGCGAGTTGATTCGCATGGTAGGACGTATGAAGTATCGTTCATCATACGGACAGAACCTCCTCCAGCACTCACGCGAAGTGGCTAACCTATGCGCTACTATGGCCAGCGAACTCGGATTGAATCCAAAGGCGGCCAAGCGCGCCGGATTGTTGCACGATATCGGTAAAGTGCCGGATGACGAGAGCGAATTGCCACACGCAATTCTCGGTATGAAGCTCGCCGAGAAATTCGGAGAGAAGCCTGATGTGTGCAATGCTATCGGTGCTCACCACGACGAAGTTGAAATGACCACCCTGCTTTCGCCGATTATTCAGGTGTGCGACGCCATTAGCGGCGCTCGTCCGGGTGCTCGTCGCGAAGTGGTGGAAGCCTATATCCAACGTTTGCGTGATCTGGAGAACATGGCCCTTGAATACAATGGTGTTTCAAAAGCCTTTGCCATCCAAGCCGGTCGTGAATTGCGCGTAATGGTTGAAGCTGAAAAGGTATCCGACGAACAGGCGGATGCATTAGCTATTAGCCTTGCCAGTAAGATTGAAACCGAAATGACCTATCCCGGTCAGGTGCGCGTGACCGTCATTCGTGAGAAGCGCGCTGTAGGAATCGCTCGATAAACCGCCCGCGGTTAATAGTTGAAGGTTGAAGGTTGCTGAATTGAGAAAGACACACTCTTTCTTAGCAGCAACGTTCAACCTTCTTTTTTTACCCAAAAGCGACTACCTCTCGTGAGCACCAAAGAACAAATGGCCACAAGCTTCAGCTGGAACACCCTCACGGTGGTGTTGCAGGTGATTATTCAATTGGCCTATACAGGCTTGCTCGCACGACTGGTGAGTAAGGATTCGTTCATGCTCATGGGTATTGTTTTGGGCATTATGGGATTTGCCGAAATTTTCTCCCAAGTAGGTGTTGGCCCGGCACTCGTTCAACGCAAAGAAGTCCAGCAACAGCACATCAACGGCGCATTCTATACGGCACTTCTCCTTGGGCTGGCATTCACGTTGTTGTTCGTTGGACTTGCTCCGGCCTTTGCCTCATTCTACCAACTCCCTGAACTGAAGTCCATCATCATGGTCGTCTGCAGCAGTTTTACCATTTCCGCTATCGCCGTGGTACCGCGCAGCATGATGATGAAGCACATGCGTTTCAAAACCATGTTCAAAGCCAGCATGATTTCCATTGTTGGCGGCAATCTGGTCGTTGGGCTAATCTTAGCCTATCTCAATTGGAATGTCTGGGCCTATGTCTGGGCATTGTTCGCGCAAAACGCACTGATGACTTTGGCGCTGTGGTATTACGAACCGGTTCGAATTGCCGGTGGATGGGAATGGAAATACACGCGTGAACTCATTCGTTATGGAGCCGGAAGCACGCTGTTTAACGCGTTCAATTATCTGGCTACAAAACTTGATGTGCTACTGGTGCCGCGTGTTCTGCGCGGACCGGACAATCAACTCAGCGCGGTTGGCCGCGATATGGCCTCCTATTTCGAACGGGCGAGTTATGCCATGACGCAGCCCATCACCATCATGGGTAAACTGAGCGATAGCGTGCTGTTCAGTGGTATGTCGCGCATGCAAGATGATCATGAGCGGCTGCAAAAAACCATGACGCTCGCTACCAATTTGCTTGCGTGCGTGCTCTTGCCGACCACTGCCTTTATCGCCTTTTATGCCGATGAGCTCATCGGCCTGTGGCTCGGACGCGAATACCTCGAAACGGCCATTATTTTGAAAGCA
>CANHYZ010000077.1 GCA_947464885.1 Flavobacteriales bacterium | reverse complement strand
TAGTAGCAGATTGTCCTGCCTTATGACGTCATTATCATCTCAGCCCCCTAAACGTGACAAAGTACTCGATTTTTTTTCCTAGAACGATACAGGCAAGTGAAATCAACACAATCGCAAATTAGCCATTTTCCATAGAGCTTTGCTAGTGACAAATGACTAGTGACAAATGACCAATTATTAGTCATTTGTCACTAGTCATTGGTCATTAATAAAGGTATCCCGGGTCACCCAAATTTCCTCTTCGTTGAATCTTCAGATCCTGCAGGAGTGCCGACTTGATATTGAGCTGCATCATGTAACTCTGTCGTTGGCCGAAGGGAACGTAGTTCATAGAGAATTCCCAGCAGTGAAGATCCCAGTGCAGACCAAGATTGGTCGTTGTGAAATCGCGAAGTCCGAAATCAGATAACTGCAGCGTCTCATAGCGCGGATTGCTCATGTCGTATCCACTGTTGAAGCTGATAGCCCAATGCTTAAAGAGGGTTACCTCCCCACTGAAGGTGAAGGCTTGTTTCATTGTCAAAGAATCACTTGCCGAAAACGAGCTCCATACATTACTCAATCGAATGTTGTAATTGACGTTTAAACTCCACGGCACACTGAAATCAATGAGGTTATCGCCGTTCTTGGCAATAAGCTCCTCTTCAGCCGCAGTGGGCGCTGTATCGGCGCGGTCGGGATTGTTCTTGTTCTTACTTCTGAATTGAAATCCAAGCGCCAAATTCGACCCCTCCATGCGCATGAGTTGGTCTTGCGTTTGCGCCAGAAAACGATTGACCTCACGACCAAGTGAATCACGATCATAGAAACTGTACGTTGAGTTGTAATTGAGGGTAATGTTCTTGGCGATCGTTGTAAAAGCGCTCATGGAGAGATTACTCAGATTGAGTGAATCCGCCAGCGTGTTGTAGCTGAGCGATTTCTTCCAACTATCGAGCAGCTTCAATTTCTTGTAACTGACTTTCGTGGATTCGTTGTCCCTGATTTTTGCCTCGAAATTGTTGGTAGAACTCCAGTTTAGGTTGAGTTGCTGCTGCGTGTTTTGCGGTGAAAAAGCGGCCACATCGAATGGGTTGTATCCGACAAACTCCCCTGTCGAGGAATACATGCCCGACCCGAAATCGGCCATCGGATTGAAACTCGCCCCGACATTCCACTGAACCATATGGCGTATCGCCTTCAGCGCTCGATTATTGCCGAAGTTGAACGTGCCATACAAACGCGAGTTGAAGTTTCCACTTGCACTCCAATTCAACGCACTGCGCATGCCGTAAACAGTATCGAGCACCAATGATCCGTCATCACTGACACCGGAAGCTTGCAGGTATTTGAACGTGTTGATTAACGAACTATTCAAGGATAAACTCAATGTACCGTATTGCTTGGCGCGGATAGACGTAGAGGCCTGCGCCTGCATGCGCAGACCATTGCGACTGCGTTGCCATAACGTGTCCAATTTATTGATGGCGAAATACCGCTCATTCTCACTCACCGAATTTTGCAAATCCGCTGAGGCCGTAACTCCGATGTTGTCGAGAAACTTTTTCATGCGGAGATTATCATCGGCCAAACGTCCGAGTGTTATGCGCGACATGTTGAGGTTGGCCGAAGGCAGTGTCACCTGGATATTTCGCGACTGCGTGTTTTGCGTATGACTAGCCGTCAGACCAAGGTTGAAGGGAGTATCAGGCCAACGCTTTGTCCACTGCACGCGGGAGGAAAATGTGCTGCTCAAGAAATCCTGTTGCGATGTATTGAGGTTATTGCGGAAGTTGTTCAGCGATCCCACATTAACACTGGAGGAGAACGTTGTATTCGGTCGCGCTTTCGGATCCTGATTGTGCGTCCACTGCACGTTGAAATTTGTTGTTTTACCGTAATCGGGTAATTCCGGAATGCCATTGATATTGACTACACGCGAAATGTTGAAATTGCCCGAGTATTTATAAAGTTTTCTGTATGAACTGATGTTGCGCACGGCCCAACTACCACGGGTATAAACGTCGAATAGAAACTTGGTATCGATGTGATCATTCACCGGCACGTAATAGCCCAGATTCTGGATGAAAAAACCCTTCTCATTGGCGTTTCCATAGCCCGGCAGCAAGATGCCCTGAACAGACTCCTGCTTATTCGGGAAGAACCCGAATGGCAGCGCTAACGGTGTGGGTATTTTTCGAAACTTCAAATACAGCGGACCGGAAACCACTTTCTCATCGGGAATGACCATGGCCTTACTCAACTGGAAGTGGTAATGCGGATTTTCGGCATTGCAGGTTGTTAATTTTCCTTTACCCACCGAGACCCAATTATTAGCGGCTTTTTTCGACACCTCCGACAGCAATTGAGCTTCACCCTGCGCTGTGCGCACGCCATAACTGATGCCTCGTCCGGATTTAAAATTATACGCCAGCGAATCCTCTTGAAACTTACTATCACCCTCGGAAAACGTAGCACGCTCACTAATGTGACCCAAACTATCACGCTTACCCACGGCATGAGCCGTCATATCCGCCATCGAAAAACGAATGAAATCACCCGTAACAGTCATCTCACCATAGACCACCTTCGCCTGTCCAAACAGTAAAATCGCTTCATTACGGACATCCACCACCGTGGAGTCAGCCGCCTCGTAAACGACGGGATACTCTAGGCCCAGATCATCTGTAACCACAATAGTATCCGCAACAACTGCGTTGGTTGAGTCCGTTTCAATTTGGCCATAAAGCGCCTCGACCATTATCAACAAGGAAAGGGTGAAAAGACAGCGAATGGCGGAGTGACCTGTCAAGCGATGAAAATATTTTTGTATATTGTGATTAATCGGCCTCAAAGCTATGAATAACAAACAGAGAACCACAGGGCAATGGAGCAAACAACCGGCGCGGCGTAAACGTCTGGCGTCGCTGTTTCTTGTGTTGAGCGTCATTTTTATGTCTGCCACACTTCCATCGACCGTGGCAGAAAAGAAGTTCGTCGTGGTACTGGATCCCGGCCATGGCGGCACAGACCCGGGAAACCTTGGAACCGGCCGTTTGATTAAAACAGAAAAGGATGTATCTCTTGACGTCGCCCTCATCGTGGGTGAGTACATCCGCATACATTACCCGGAAGTTCAAATCGTATATACCCGTAAAACGGATGTGTTCCCCACCCTAGCCCGTCGCGTTGAGATCGCCAATGATGCTGTGGCTGATCTGTTCATTTCGATTCACTGTAACGCCAACGACAACAAAGCCGCTTCCGGTGCCGAAACCTTTGTCATGGGATTGCACAAGTCGGAAGAAAGTATGCGCACCGCCATGCGCGAAAACGCCTCAATCTACCTGGAAAAAGATCACGAGAAGAACTACAAAGGCTTCGACCCCAAAAATCCGGATACCTACATCATCCTGAGCATGCGGGAAAATGCCTTTTTGGATAAGAGCATCAACATCGCTAAAAACGTCCAGGATCAATTCCGCACGCGTGTAGGCCGCAAGGACCGCGGGGTCAAGCAAGCCGGATACTACGTAATCAGCTTCACCAACATGCCGAGTATACTTGTTGAATTGGGCTTCCTGACTAATCCTGAAGAAGAAGACTTCCTGCACAGCGACGAAGGGAAAACCTACATGGCTTCAGCCATTTATAGAGCCTTCAAAGACTTCAAGGAAAAGGAATCCCCTTCAGCAAAGGCTCCTGCAGAAAACCCTGTAGCCGAAGGAAAAGGTAAGACAGAGGAAAAGCCAAAAACCGAGGAAAAGGCCAAGCCAAAAGCGGAGGAAAAACCTGTAGTTCCGGCTAAATCAACAGCGACAACGGATACCAAAACCCAACCTAAACCAGACCCGAAAGTTGAGGCTCCAAAAGAAAAAGCAACTACTCCCTCAACAGGTACAAAAACCGATACGCCCAAAGTAGATGCCGCAGCAGTCAAAACACAACCGACAAAGTCGGACAACGAGGCCGGTCTGATTATCAATAAGCCATCGGATGTGCCCAGTAAGAACATTACGAAAGGCGTAAAATTCCAGATTCAGATATTGACCTCTACCAAGTCGTTGAGCACGCAATCACCCGAGTTCAAAGGGATTCAACAAGTAGAAGAATACAAGCACAACGGCATTTTCAAATACCTGTCGGGCACTACAGACAGCTATCTGGAAGCGCGTGTCATTCGCGACAAACTCATCGGCTTCGGATTTAAAGATGCCTTTATTGTCGCTTTTGAAGATAACCAGCGCATTGAACTCAGCCGTGCCATCAGCCTAACACAAAAGAAATGAATATTAGAAGAGAGTTTTTGATCGGAGTATTAGTAGTCGTATCCATCGTGCTGCTCTACTTCGGCTTGAGCTATCTCAAAGGAGTGAACCTGCTGCAGAAGCAGCAAAAGTTTTACGGGGTATACGATAATGCCGCCGGCCTCCAAGCCTCAAACCCGGTTATCCTCAACGGATACAAAATAGGTATTGTCAAGGCCGTCCATTTGCACGAGAATGGAAGCGGAAAAATCGTTGTCGAAGTGCTCCTGCGCGATGCGAATCTACTGATCCCCCGCGACACGAAATTAGAAATTTACGACGCCGACCTTTTTGGTGGTAAAGCCATTCAACTGATGCTGGGTACAAGCGCGGATTTAGCCGAAAACAAGGACACCCTTCAAACAGGAATTTCGCTGGGCCTTGCAGAAAGTGTAAAGCAGGAAATTGAACCACTCAAGCAAAAGACCACGCAACTCTTCGCCAGTGTCGACACGCTCATGACCAACATCCGCAAAGTGCTCAGCAGCGAACAAACCGAAGACTTGGGAGAGATCTTTTCCAGTCTGAAAAACACCTTACGGAATCTCGAAAGGACCTCCGGAGAACTGAACGGAACACTCGCTAACAACCGGGGTAAAATCAGCAACATTTTCGACAATGTGGAATCGATTAGCAACAACTTAAAAGACAACAATGATGAGCTATCCAACGCTATTCGCAATGCGTCGCTCATCACCGATTCCATCGCAAAACTGAATTTAGCCGGGACCCTAATTCAAGTGAACAAAGCCCTTAACGGTGTCAATGAAATCACGCAATCGATCAATCAGGGCGATGGCACGTTAAGCAAACTAATACAGTCCGACTCATTGCATACCCAAGTGGTGAATGCATCCCATAGCCTCGATTTGCTCCTCAATGACATGCGAACGAATCCGAAGCGATACTTGAGCTTCTCCGTCATTGGTCGCAAAGAATCTTCTACTGAATTTTCCAAAAGCGAGTTGGAGCAAATCCGAATTGAGATTGACAACTATCTGAAAAACAAGTAGTCAGAGATCTATCGCTTAACATTCTTAACACGCAATTACATTTACTTAATGTAGAAGGGGTGTTTCTTAAACCTCGAATAACAAGCAACCCCCGTGGTGAAAATTGCTTTGCAGCGCAAATCAAACACCAATTAAATGAAACACATCAAGTTCTTAGCCATGTGGTTCTTCGGAGCTACAGTAATTCTTTCTTCATGTAAAAAAGATGAAGACGTAGACGACACAACTCCTCCTGTTACTCCTCCCGGGACAGTAGTAGTATCTTCCAACATTACCTCAAACACAACCTGGACAGCCGGCACTATCTATCAGCTCGCCGGTCGTATCACCGTTGCTGCAGGTGCAACTCTGACCATCGAGCCGGGCACAATCATTAAAGGCGAAGCCGGTACAGGCGCTAATGCTACAGCACTTTTGGTTGCACGCGGCGGTAAACTGAACGCCAACGGCACAGCTACAGCGCCAATCATCTTCACTTCCGTTGCCGACGAACTTGATTACGCAGACATGGCTGCGGGTAACTTCGCAAGTCCAAACCTCGAATCAACCGTAAACGGGTTGTGGGGTGGAGTTATCATCCTGGGTAAAGCTCCAATCTCAGCATCAAACGATGTTGGCGACGTGAGCGAGGTCCAAATCGAAGGTATCCCAACCTCTGATTCTAACGGCCTCTATGGGGGCAACGATGCTGCTGACAACTCAGGTACTATCCGTTACATCTCCATCCGTCATGGCGGTACGAACATCGGTTCCGGTAACGAAATCAACGGTCTTACCTTGGGTGGCGTTGGAAACGGAACCATCATCGAAAACGTTGAAGTCGTGGGTAACCAGGATGACGGTATCGAATGGTTCGGTGGTTCTGTAAACGTATCAAACGCCGTTGTATTCAATTGCGGTGATGATGGTATCGATACAGACCAAGCATGGAGTGGATCACTTAGCAACGTGGTTGTTATCGGTGCAATCGGTCACAGCTTCGAACTCGATGGCCCGGAAGGTACTGCCAGCGCAGGTCACACCATCAGCAACGGTAGCATCAAAGCTTCTTACGATGGCCGTGTATGTGTTGATCTTATCAACGTGGACAACAATTCAATTGTAGCGCTTAGCAACTTGTTCTTCACAGATATCGAAGGCACACAGGACATCAACAACGTAACTGCTGCAGGTGTTACATTCGATAACATCCAGTTCAATGTTCCTGCAGACAGTTTGCAAAATCACGTAAACGGAGCAATTCCTACGGGAGTATCAGCCGGAACAACTCCACAAGCTACCATTAGCTCTTTGGGTTGGACATGGACAGCGCAAAGCGGTGCCATGAGCGGATTCTAATCAAAAGAGAAGCTACTCGTTTTCAAACAGAAAATCACATAAACAATCATCGAACAGACATCTCCGAAAGGAATGTCTGTTCGTCGTTTTATAAAATTCATAGTCATGCGACATTTCTTTCTCCTGTGTTTTTTTATTGTTAGCGCTACGTTAAACGCGCAAAAAGGAACCCTTCGCGGAACCGTTTTAGATCAGGAAAATTCGGAAACACTCATTGGTGCATTTGTAACGGTTGAAGGAACGACCACGGGAACGGTGACGGATCTCGATGGAAATTTCTCACTTGATTTGCCCGCCGGAACTTACACCATTCAGATTTCCTATGTTTCCTATGCGCCACTGCTCATTGAGAATATCATCATCAAAGCCGGTGAAGTCAACGTTCTCAATCAAATACTGCTCAGCCAAAAGGGAGCCGCATTGAAAGAAATCGTCATCTCTGCCGAAGCCGTGCGTACTTCGGAAATCGCACTCATGAATATGAAGAAAAATGCGGGAGCATTACTCGATGGTATATCCTCCGCGCAATTCAAAAAAGTTGGTGATGCAACAGCCGTGGAAGCGGCCAAACGCGTAACCGGCGTATCCATTGAAGACGGCAAGTACATCTATGTGCGCGGACTTGGAGATCGCTATACGAAGACGACGCTGAATCAAGTTGAAATACCGGGCCTTGATCCGGATCGCAACAGTTTGCAGATGGACATCTTCCCTACCAACCTTATCGACAATATTGTTGTCGCTAAAAACTTCACCGCCGAACAACCTGCCGATTTCACGGGAGGATTAATCAACGTTGAAACGAAATCATTTCCGGAGAAAAAAATCTTCAACGTGTCCGCATCGACAACCTACAATCCGCAGATGCACCTCAATAAAGACTTCCTGTCATACGAAGGAAGTTCCACCGACTTCCTGGGCTTCGATGACGGCATGCGCGCACTACCCTCAGGTGCAGACAAACGCGTCATACCAACACCCATCAGCGGTGCCACCGACGAAGAAGTCAACGCTTTCGTTTCGCAATTCAATCCCACACTCGGAGCATCACGCAGCATGAGCCTAGTTGATTATAGCGCAGGAATTACACTCGGCAATCAAATCACGTTGAAAGAACGCACCATTGGTGAAGAACAAGTGAGTCCGAAACTCGGCTACCTCTTCTCGGCTGCATACAAAAATGACTACAAGTATTACGATGACATTCAGTACGGCGAATACCAGCGTCAGACTTCCGACACCATTTACGATATGCGTTACGCTACTACCCAACAAGGTCAGATGGGCGAACGCAACGTGCTGATTGGTTTGCTCGGCGGTGTTGCATACAAAACACTCCGTTCAAAATATCGACTCAACATGATGCATCTGCAGAATGGCGAAAGCAGAGCCGCGCAGTTTCTCATCG
>CANHYZ010000076.1 GCA_947464885.1 Flavobacteriales bacterium | reverse complement strand
GAATGAACAACTTGTCGAGCGATTGCGTGCTATTGTTTTTATACTCGAAGGTTTCATTCCCCGAAAGCGAATGCTCTTTGTCGTTGAGGGTGACTTCGATGGTGTAATTGACTTCTTGTTGGAAGTAATTTCCCGATTGAGCGATGATTAGGCTTGTCGTCAAGCTGAAAAATAACGTGCATAGAATTCTCATAGCGATAATGTAGATGCCGCGAAAATAGCCCACGAATGCTATCGCTGATGCGCAGGTATTTGCGGTAGGAATTGTTTTGTCGGAGCCTTAAAAAGCAACAGCGCCCCTTACGAGACGCTGTTACCTATCAACTGTTACAAATACGGGCCGGCTAGCGGCCATAAATCGCTTTGAGCTTGTCCTCAAGCATAGGACCACGCAAATTGTGGCCGAGTATTTTTCCTTCTTTATCTACCAATACTGTAAACGGAATGCTATGCACGCCGTAAGCTTGTGCTGCCTCACATTCCCACCATTTCAAATCACTTACATGATTGGGCCAAAGCAGACCATCTTGCTTGATGGCTTCAACCCACGATTCTTTGGTCTTATCTAGAGAAACGCTGAATACCTCAAAACCGTCTTTGTTATACTTCTTGTAGGCCGCTACCACATTCGGGTTTTCTCTGCGACAGGGACCGCACCAACTTGCCCAAAAGTCAATCAGGACAGTTTTGCCTTTTAAGTCAGATAGTTTTCTGGTTTTTCCATCGGGGTCGTTCAGCGCGATTTCCGGAGCCGCTTTGCCAACAGCCACAGGTGACGCTCCTTCGGATGGAGAGGCTTGCTGACGAGACGGATTACCCAGTCGATTGAGCTCTTGCTTCATCGCCTTGTACAGAAGCGTATGGCCAAAGGATGTGTTGAGGTTGGAGAAAATGCGGTTGAAGGTTGCCATTTCGGTGCGCGGATCCAATCGCTGAATGGCAATCAATGCGGCGGGCGATGATTCATGCGTTTCCAACCAATCTTTGATGCACTTCACCATTTCCCGGCGATTCTCTGAAAGGCTCTGATTGAGCATTTGCTTTTCTTCCGGTGAAATATCAGGCTTCGTGATGCGAGCACGTGTGTCAGCTTCCTTCTCATCAAAGGGAGCACACTTCGATTCCAATTCGTGCAGAATCTCAGATTGTTCCGAACCGCAGAGTGAAAGTGATTTCTGCAAATCGGCAAAGTCCGCTTTGAATGATGGCGATTCCGTGCTGTCTGTAATCAATGCTATGGAATGGTCTCGATCGATGACCAATCGGTAATAGTTCAGCTCAAGTGGTTTGCTCGGAGCCAAAACGAAGGAACCATCGCTGCCAATCACCGTGGAGTCCGTAAAGACCATGCGGTTGTTTACAAAGCGCTCTAAATAGATGGTCTTGCCATCGGCGCCTGCGATCTTACCTTCAATCGCTCCTTTTTGTCCACCGCTACATGCCGATAAGAGAACGACACAAGCGAGAAGGATAAATGGAACACGCCCTGCAGTCGGCGCTGAAAATTCGGTGTTGATTTGGAATGTCATGTGGTTCGCAGCAACTGGACAAATGCCGCTTCTCCACTTAAAAATGCAATCGATACGGGTATTACAAAAATCGGAATATCGTATAACCCTCGAATGCTTTTCAGTCTCGCCGCGTCCTTCTCGGTAGTCACAATCGCTTGGGCGAAATTACCGTATTTCGTCCATAACCCCGTCAACTCCTTGCGTGAAAAATTGTGATGATCGCCAAAAGATTCAAAATGAGCCAATGAAAAGGATTGCTTGAGGTATTGCTCGAATTTCTCCGTGTTGGCAAGACCCGCAATTCCCAAAACAGAACTGGATGCGTTGATATCCATTGGTTTGCCGGATACTTGAACGGGGTTGCCATATTCGAGTCGCGTGAAGAAAACGCGTTGATTCCTTACCGGACGTATCGCCTTTATGATGTTTTCCTGCTCGTCCTTGCTCAAACGGTCTGGGCATTTGGTAACGATGATAACATTAGCCCTGCGATAAGCCGAGCGCACATCACGCAAGCTTCCAACAGGAAACAGGCGGTCGGTCCAAAACGGCCGGTCATATTCCGTTAGCAAAATCTTTAGGTCGCCCTGAAGCTTACGATGCTGTAAAGCATCATCAAGCACGGCAATATTCGCATTGGAGACCGTTTTGAGGAAATCCAAGCCACGCAAACGGTTTTCGCAAACGGCTACGTCCAAATCCGGAAACTTCATATGCACCTGCATCGGCTCATCTCCAATGATTTGTGCTGATGCCGCTGCCTGGTTGGCCATAATAAATCCACGTGTGGTCCTGCCGTATCCTCGGGATAAAAACGCCGGTTTACACCATATCCTCAGTTGGCGAAGAATGTACTCTGCGTGTGGTGTTTTTCCGGTTCCGCCTAAGGCAAGGTTGCCAATGACGATGGTGGGAAGTTTTCCGGGTTGAGAGGAGAGAATTCGGCTGTCATAGAGCCAATGGCGAAAGCGAAGCACGCCTCCCCAAATCACAGCGCAAGGACCAAATAGTTTTCTCCAATTTCCCACGTCGGCTAAGGTAATATGCTTTATTGTCAAGTTCTGTCATGAATTGGTATATGTTTTTGTTATTGAATTGCTCACAGGGAATGTTGTTATTTTGCAAACATGCAATTGAATGAAATAATCTCTTTTTTTGAGGAATGGGCACCACCCGTCCTGCAGGAGAATTACGATAACAGTGGTCTTTTGGTTGGAAATTCCACCGGAGAAGTGACCGGTGTTTTGTTTTGCCTGGATTGCACAGAGGCGATTGTCGATGAGGCGTTAAGGAAGGGATGTAACCTGATTGTGGCGCATCATCCGATTGTTTTCAGTGGCTTAAAGCGGCTTACGGGGAGCAACTACATCGAGCGCACGGTCATGAGCGCTATAAAGAAGGATGTTGCCATTTACGCCATTCACACCAACCTCGATAACATCCGTACCGGTGTCAACGCCAAAATCGCCCAGAGGCTCGGGTTGACCCAAACTTCCATATTGGCACCGAAAGCAGGTTTGCTGCTTCAACTTCAGGTCTATGTGCCGACGAGTTCCGCTGACGTCGTTCGTGAGGCCATGTTTGCAGCCGGAGCCGGCCAAATCGGGCGCTATGATGAGTGTAGTTTCGAAACGCAGGGGCTAGGAACGTTCAAGGCCGGAATAGGCGCCAACCCGTCAGTGGGTGAACATAACGTCAGGCATACCGAGGCTGAAGTTTGTCTTTCGGTGGTGTTGCCTGAATATTTGAAAAATAGTGTTTTAAAGGCTGTTCAAGGCGTGCATCCCTACGAGGAGGTCGCCTATCAAATAACGAAATTGGAAAATGTTTGGCAGGATGTCGGATCGGGTATGGTCGGTGATCTGATTAGTCCGCTGGATTTCAACGATTTTCTTCAACTCGTCAAGGCAAACCTTAACGTTCCTGTAGTTCGGTATACTCATCCGGTTCGCACTCAGATTCAACGAGTTGCGATTTGCGGCGGTAGCGGAAGCTTTCTGCTCGAACATGCAAAACGCTCTAAGGCAGATGTTTATATCACAGCTGATTACAAGTACCATCAGTTCTTTGACGCTGATGGACAAATTTCCATTGTCGATATCGGACATTTTGAAAGCGAACAGTTTACAATTGAGTTATTAGGTGAACGGTTTAGGCAAAAATTCCCTACTTTCGCGTCCCATTTGACGGAGATTGTAACCAATCCCGTCCATTACATGTAACTCACGATGGCTAAAAAACCAGTGAAAGTCTCAGCAAAGAAATCAGTTAAAGCCGCCCCAAAGGCAGCTAAGGTTGTTGCTAAGGCAAAGAAAACGGTGAAGGCGTCGAAACCGGCCAAGGCCACTAAACCAGTAGCTAAGAAGTCGGTAAAGCCTGCGAAATCTGTAAAGTCAGCACCCGCCAAACAGAAGAAGGTCGCGAAACCCGTTGCTAAAAAGGTCGCAAAACCGGTGGCCAAGAAGTCGGCCAAACCTGCCGCGAAGAAAGTTGCGAAACCTGCTGCAAAAAAGGTCGCAAAACCAATCGCCAAGAAGGTTGCTAAACCCGTGGCCAAGAAGGTTGCTAAACCTGCGGCCAAGAAGGTTGTCAAACCGGTGGCGAAAAAGGTGGCGAAAGCTGCTGTCAAGAAAGTAGCAAAGCCGGTGGCTAAGCCAGCGCCTGCTAAGAAGACCGCTAAGGTGGTCGCAAAAGTGACGAAAGCTCCTGCTCCAAAAGCTCCACAGCAAGCAGTGAAGATAAAGCCTTCAGCCGTAAAGGCTGTCAAAGAGGCTCCTGCAACAAAGAAACAGGAAACCCCTGCCAAAGAGGTTGTTGCGAAAGTAGTTGTGGCAACCAAGGCCAAGGAGGTTGAAGTTAAGCCGGTTCCATCCGAAGCTCCGAAAGCCAAGGCAGGCGGAGAGACGAAGTCTGCCGCCAAGGCAGCACCGAAGGTAGAAGTTGTTGAACAGCGATTTATTCTCCCTAACGGAGTTGAGTCATCACGACCGATGCGTCCACGTCCGCCAAAACCGGCGCCTGATGCTCCCGCCAAACCGGTCGCTAATCCGATATATGTGCCTCCTGCTCCTGACGGCAAGCCGGGAATCAAGTTTGCACCTATGGCCGTTATTGAAAAACCAAAAGAAAAATCCAATAAACTCGAAGAGGAAGATATGAGTTCTAAAACATCACCAAGGTTAGCGTTCACCGAAAGCGACGACAAAAAAGGAATTAGCGTTGAATCCAAATTGCGCGCGCTCTATGCAATTCAGTTAATCGATTCACGCATCGACAAAATCCACGCAATGCGCGGGGAATTGCCGTTGGAAGTGGGGGATCTTGAGGATGATGTTGCAGGTCTGGATGCTCGCCTTGGTAAACTGAATGAAGATATCAAGAACCTCAGCGATGAAATTATCGGGAAAAAGAACGGCATCAAGAATTCTGAAGCGTTGATCAGTAAGTATAAGGAGCAATTGAACAACGTGAAGAATAACCGTGAGTTCGATTCGCTGAACAAGGAAATTGAGTTCCAGGAATTGGAAATCCAACTGCACAATAAACGTATCAAAGAGTTTGAAATTGGTCTGAGTACCAAACAAGAACTTTTGATTACCACGGAATCGAAGTTGAAGGAACGCACCAACGATTTGGCGCTCAAAAAATCAGAGCTCGATGAAATCGTTGCCTCTACTGAAAAGGAAGAGAAGATTTTACGTCGCAAAAGCGATGAAGCCAAGAAACTTATTGAAGAGCGTCTTATCAATGCCTACGAGCGTATTCGCTCGGGAGCACCCAACGGAATGGCAGTTGTGCCTATCGAGCGTGAGGCCTCAGCAGGATCCTTTATCCAGCTTCCTCCTCAAAAGCAATTGGATGTGGCTGCTCGTAAGCGCGTGATTGTGGATGAACACAGTGGTCGTATCCTTGTTGATGCCGATTTGGCAAACGAAGAACACGAGCGCATGGATGCGGAACTCGCGAAAGAATTGAAGTAATCTTGAGTTAGAGATATGGAGAAAAAGCCTCGCTTATGCGGGGCTTTTTTGTGTCAATTGCGCGCGCTGATGCACGCTTTCCTCAAACGATTTGCCCTCTAACTTCGAATCTATCCAAGCGGGGAAATCGAAATATTTCAGTAAACTACGGCTCAACTCGGAATGAACTGGCGTAGGATGTTTTTCGTTCAGTATGGAGTCAAACTTTGCCTTGAACTCTTGCATCAGTTCTCGTTTTGCATTCATTCCGGTAGCACGAATCAACTTCTTGAATTGATCGAGTACTAATTTTTCCATGTCAAAATCACGGTTGCGTTTTTGAAGGTATCGGGCTGTCGATTTGATCGTGTATTCCAGCAAATCCGCATTGCCCAGTTCATAATGAATCACGATGTTGAACAGCCGTGCATATCCGTACAAATCTTGGCGAAGGTCATTCTCATTGTCGTTGTTCACCTTATTCAGCCAATGAAGCGCCTTGTTGAACTGCCCCGCCCCGAAATACAAATAGGCCAGATAGTAGTACAGGCGGAGTTCCACCTCCTTATGTAGTTTACCGCCGTTTCCCTTAAGTTGCTCAGAAACCTCACTCAAGGCATGAACACCCTCAGTGAAGCGTGCAGATAATAAATGCGACTTGATTTTACTGAGCGTGATTTCTGTGAAAATACGACTTGCAGCATCGGGCGTGTCAAATCCCTCTGTCTCTCCCATATTTTGAAGCAACTCGATATTGGATTGAGCCTCCGTGAATTGCTTGAGTTCCAATTGACATTGAATAATCTGCGCCAGCGTGCGAATGTATCGCTTGGCCAAATCACCACGAAGCTCCGGTTGCTCGTCGAGTATTTGCTTCACACGGCTATACTTTTCAAGGGCAATGACCGTGTTCCCATTGGCAATATTGCAAAATCCTTGGGTGTAATAGCAGATGGTGGCTGCGCGCTTCGATAGCGCCGTGTTTTTGCCCTTGATTAATGGATGGTCGACAATCTCATCAATGATACGGGCGTTTTCCTCCGTTCTGCTATAGCCACCGCTGCGGAAGACAAAGTTGATCTTCGAGTAAAGGACATGGTAGGCCGTTAAATTTCGGAGCTTTTCCAAGACCTCCTGCTCCTCGGCAATCAATTTGTCTATGTCGACAAACTGTCCATTTTCAAAAGCTTCCTCCAACAGCGTCTTCTCCCAGGAAATCAGCTCGAAGAGGTAATAGAACTTCTCATACTTCGTCGCCTGTTTCTTGGCGCGCTCCAGGAATTTCGAACACTCTTCAAACAGCCCTTTGTGATACAGGATTTCTACATTCTTGATTTCCTGTTTGAGCATGCTGCTCACCGAAGTCTCACTGTAATAGCTTCTCAGCGACTTGAGAATCAGTTTGTAGAGGTGGTTTTTCTCGGAAGGAAGGTGATTGATGAATTTCTCGCCATTAAAGGTGCTCTTGACCACGTCTTCGTCATAGACGTCCATCTTTTCAATCAAGTCAAACAGACGGACATAGTTCTTATCCCCACTCTGCAAGGAACTTTGCAATTTAAAAAAACGCTTCTCACTCTTGGTCAGTGTACTGATTAAATCAAACAGTTCCGTGCTCGGCTTCATCTATGGTCGGTGGTTTAGCAAGTGAGATACACCCGGCAAGAGATTTCCCCTAACGTCATAGCCCACTTTCCATTTTCGCTACATTTGACCATGCGCTTAATCATTTGGTTGCTTCTATTCCAAGTTTCTGTTGTTTTTGGTCAGGAAACCCTTCCTGATTGTCAATCCGCCAAACGGTCCGTGCCACTGCGCGGAGGCGGAGTGGTGACTGATCCTGCCAACAGACGAAGCGATACCTTGGACGTGTTGAACTACGCCATCTCCTTAAACCTCAGGCAAATGAGCACACAGTTCATCTCGGGTACTTGTCGAGTCACATTGGTCGCGCTGCAACCCGAAGTGGATGTCATTCATCTCGATTTACTCGGGTTAAACGTCGATAGTGTCTATTCAGAGCAGGGATCACTGAGTTATGGTCAATCGGGTGAATCCCTTTTTGTGTTCCCCGTTCAAGCCATGCAACAAGGGGACACCTTGCAGATTTCTGTTGCCTATTCAGGTAATCCTCAGCAAGACAATTCCTGGGGAGGGTTTTATTTCGCTTCAGGATACGCCTACAACCTGGGCGTTGGCTTTGATGCCATCCCACACAACTTCGGACGGGTGTGGTTTCCGTGCTTCGATAATTTCGTCGAACGCAGCACCTATGATTTTCATATCCTAACAAGCGACACCAAACAAGCCTATTGTAATGGCGTGCGAACGGGCATAGAGGACATCGGTGATGATTCCTTGCTCACGCACTGGCAGTTGACACAAGAAATCCCGACTTATCTGGCGGGAATTTCGGTGGCCGGCTATACCCATGCCACACTACCGTATCAGAGTATTTCCGGTGAAGAAATCCCCATGTGGCTCACGGCCTTGCCGGGGGATACCACTAATATGAAGCTGAGCTTTACACACCTGGATGAAGCGATGCAAGCCTTTGAAGGACGCTTTGGCGCTTATCGCTGGCCGAAAGTTGGATTCAGCGCAGTGCCGTTCAATGCCGG
>CANHYZ010000075.1 GCA_947464885.1 Flavobacteriales bacterium | reverse complement strand
TAATAAAAACGCTCCGTAATCAACCCTCCGTAACGATAACTGTAGGTGTAACCATTCGATGCGTATTCAAGACTCAACACGTTGTTGACCCAAACATCTAAGCCCGAGAATTGCGGAAACTTCTTCCACGCAACATCCACGGAGCCGCGGACATCCTGCACCCAATAAGCGCTCAGCATGCGATCGCTGTTTCCGGTATTGTCCAAGTACTGATTGCCCACATACTTCGAAATCCACGCCAGCTCGACCTTTTTGAGCCACGGAATTTGCGTAGCCTTCGTGCTCCATCCGAACTGTGCTGCGCCCATCCAATCAGGTGAAAATGCAATGGGCGTATCCGTGAATGGTGTCTCAATTACATCGCCTGTCTCGTAATCGTAGATGATCTCATCAAATGTGCTGATGCGATTCCAACTGCGGGTAACGTTTCCTTCGAGAAAAAATCCGCGTGGCAATTGCACACCTGCTTCCAACTCTATACCGCGACGGTAACTCTCCGGCACATTCACACGCACCGGTGCACCGACATCGTTCAACGCACCCGTTACCACCAGCTGATCCTGATATTCCATGGCATACGCATTGGCGCGAGCATGGAATTTCGATGAAGAAAATCCATACCCCATTTCAATATCCAACATGTATTCCGACTTCACTTGAGTGGGATCCACTGCGTCAACAAAGTCGTTGCGGTTGGGCTCCTTACCTGCATACGCCGCCGACACATAGGCCTTGTGCTTATTGGTGAAAAAAGTCAGACCCGCCTTTGGATTCAAAAACAAGGCGCTGAAATCAACATCGTACGCGCGCAAATCGTTATCCGCTCCATCTGTGCGATAAGCCACACTGCGCGCTTGCACATCCGCAAAGGCGTTGAGATGACGACCAATCAACGCCGTATTCTTCCAATACACATTCCCGTCCGTCTTCGTGCTATTGCCCTCATAATAGCGCCACGCGCCATTCGCCGATTGCCAGTCCTCGACCAACGGCAAGTCAATCACCTCTCCGAAGTGCAAACCGTCGTACAGCGAATACGCCCCACCCAGGACCGACTCCCATCGATCGGTCTTGCGCGTGAGCGATCCTACCAATCCACCGTAATGATTGTCGAGCCAGCGGCGACGAATGACATCCGTTTCATAAAGCACATCACCGGATGAAACCGTAACACTGTCCAGCAAATAATTCGATAAGGCATCACCATAGCGGTATTCTTCAAAGTAACCCTTCCCGCGCGTGTAATGTCCCGTCAACTGTAAGTTCCAAAGCGAGTTCAATCGGCGATTCCAATGCGCCTGTGCATGATGCTGCGCATAATCATCGACTTGATTTTCGTACTGGTAAAAATTATAGGTGCGCCCGGAAGTCAACAGATTCTGCGTTTGCGCTTCACTCAAACCATTGCGCGATGCGAAGTCCAGTCGATCTTGCTCCGTGCCGAAGAGCACTTCATGCGGCGTTCCATACCATGACTGATACGTGATTTCCTTACCTCCAAAAGCTGTGAGCTTGAAACTTCCTTTGTTCGTATACCGCGCCAACTCACCGAAGTAAGAGCGCAAGAGCGAGCTCGCACGATCGATGTAACCGTCGGATACGACCTGTGACAAACGTCCTTCGAGAATCCAGCTGTTGCGCATGAGTCCTGTTCCGAACGTCACGTTATTTTTCCAGGTACCAAAACTGCCTGCGCCGTTTGCCGACTCCATATAAGGCGAGGTGCGAAGCCCACGTGTATCGATGCGTATGCTTCCGCCAAACGAACCGGGGCCATTGGTACTCGTTCCGATTCCACGCTGCACTTGTATACTGCTCGCACTTGTAGCGAGATCAGGCGTGTTCACCCAAAACACCTGCTGACTTTCTGAATCGTTCAGCGGCACACCATTGATGGTAACGTTGATGCGCGCCGGATCACTCCCGCGAATCCACAAGCCCGTATACCCCACGCCTGCTCCCGCATCGCTGGTCGCGACAAGTGATGGTGTTAGACGCAGCACATAGGGAATGTCCTGACCACTGTTGAGCTGTGCAATTTTCGTTTCATCCAGTTCGCTATATGTAATTGGTGAAATCACAGTGGCGCGCGTAGACTCCACCGTGACCGTAGTCAACGTGTCAATTTGCGGCAAGTTTTGCGATTGAATTTCTTGTGCCTGCAATGCGCTAGCAGCTAGCAAGCACGAGGCGAGTAAAAGACGTTTTCTCATTTCTGACGTAACCATGTTTGTTCAACGTAGCTCGTCGGCCAGGGGGCAGCCAACGAAGCGTTTAGCTACCACACTATCTTCCTTGGCGGCATGACCCGCCCAGGTTCAAAGGGTATAATCTCAGTCTAGGCTCGGCCCAGACACCCCTGTGAGAACAGGGCGAAGATACACGGCTTTAGCCATCACACAACACCCCTTCATCCTTCCCCCGTCGTAAGGACGCACTGCAGTGCGTCCGTGCCTCTGGCGAAAGACACGACGCCGATGTGGCCAATGAAAGCTTGCTCTTGAAGACGACGCGCTGCGGCGCGTCCCGGTCTCTCGCGAAAGGCAAGCGTCATGCTTGGCCACTGAGGGCCGGCTTCTTGCATGGACGCACTGCAGTGCGTCCCAGCCCGCCCTGAGATTTAAGAGGCTTTCGTGGCAACTGAGGGCGTCCTTCCAACGAGCCAAACCCCCACCACAATCATCAGTGCGCAGCCGATCTTAAACCAGCTGATATCACGCGTATAATCGCGCTCAACCACCGTGGCCAATAGCAGCGCAAAGATTCCGGCGAACACAGGTTGCAGGTAGATATACGAACTGGCAATCGTCGGCGACAACCGATGGATCGCCAGGATATTGAAGAGATACGTGAGAAAGGTGGTGCACACAATCACGAAGGCAACACAGAACCATTGCCAGCTATCGAGTGTCGACCAGGCAACCGCTTTCAAGCCCATACCACCGAACGGAAAGACGAGGGCAATGGCGATTAAAAACGTCCATGCGACAATATCAAGCGGATGATACTTCTGCATGAGCGGCTTCACCATCACCAAGTAAATGGCATAAGAAATACTATTGAGAAGTATGAACACGTCGCCGAGCAACGAACTGTTGCCATGCACATCACCGTTGCTCGACCACAACAGCATCGACGCACCGAGTGCGCCAAGTGCAACACCTGCCGCCTTGAGGACGGTGATGGATTGTTTCAAAAAAACAGCACTCATCACCATCACCAAAATCGGATTGCTGGTCATGATGATGCTCGCATTCACGGGTGACGTCAGCGCGAGTCCGTTGAAGAACAGCAACTGGTTCGTGGCCACGCCTGTAATCGCACACAGCAAAAACCGCCACCAGTCTTCGCGCTTTGGCAAGACTATTTTTCGAACGGCAATGATCCAGAACAACGCACATGCGCCCATCACGCGCAGCGCAATGAAACTCGTGGGTGCGATGGGATCGGGCATCACAGATTTGGCGATGATGAAGTTGGCACCGTAAATCAGTGCCACCGCCAACAGCGCCATATGTGCCCAAAAATCTTTGATCATTAAAGGGAGGCCTTGGCTTCTGCCACCACCTTAGCGGCATTGCCAATGAAGATGCGGTCGCCGTTGACCATCACGGGACGCTTCAAAAACGTATATTCTTCGAGGATGTATTTGCGGTAGTCCTTCTCGGTGAGCTTCATTTCATTCAAGCCCATCGAACGGTATTTCATAGCGACGCGACTGAACAGCGCCTCGTAAGAGCCCGCCAGCTTCTTCATCTCATCGATTTGCGCCGGTGTGATGGGCTCGAGTTTGATGTCTTGCATGTCGAAGCCTTTGAGTTTGCCGCCCCATTCTTTGATGATACGCTGATTGGTGCCGCAGTTGCCGAGGTGATACACTTTTTTCATGGTGATTTATTTGTGCACAAAACCACGAATGACGTCCAGGAGTTCACTCAGGCCCGGACCAAAATGCTCATTATTGTCAACCACCAGGTTGCAGCTGCTCACAAACGGCTCGAGGTATTGCTCTTCGGCCGGACGCACGTGATTGAACCACTGGTAGCGTACCTGGTCTTCGCCGAAGCCGCGTTCTTTGCCATCGCGCTGAATGCGGCGCTGCAAGCGCTCCTCGTGATGCACATCGATGTAGACTTTATAGTCGAGCTGGTTCCAGATTTCTTCGTAATGGAAAACGAAAAGTCCTTCCATGATGATGACCGGCGCAGGATTGACAATCACCTTCTGCGGCTCCCACGCGGGATTGTTGAAGTTGTATTCGAGTTTTTCGATGGAGTCGCCGTTGACCAGGCGCATCATGTCGTCATGAAAATGAGCGCGATTGATGGAAGTCGGCATATCGAAATTGTGTTGCCCGTTTTCATCCACGTGCTGTTTTTCCTTGGGCTCGTAGTAGTTGTCTTGCGACACGAGGGCCACATCGTCGGCGGTGAAATGATTCATCAGTTCGCGCAGGAAGCTGGTCTTACCCGACCCGCT
Source organism: Flavobacteriales bacterium (assembly GCA_947464885.1). Classification (GTDB taxonomy): domain Bacteria; phylum Bacteroidota; class Bacteroidia; order Flavobacteriales_D; family Sanyastnellaceae; genus JAIBBG01. Next base: position 3,656 of record CANHYZ010000075.1, on the reverse strand, counting down.
GCCACCGGCTATTCCAATCAAAAAGGTTTGCTTGTGCTTCACGAGGTAAAAGTAAGCAAGGAGAAGATGTTGCACCACGGCCTCGTTGCCTCCGGGTGCAATTCGTTTCCATTATCCATCAACATAAAGTATCTTTGTCGGACTGCTCCAAAACACAAAACCCATCGTATGAAATCGATCCTGACTTCCCTCTTCAGCTTGGTGCTGTGCGCTACCCTCCACGCTCAACTTCCTTCCTACGTTCCCTCCGACGGCCTCGTGGGCTGGTGGCCGTTCAACGGCAATGCGAACGATGAGAGTGGGAATGGGAATCATGGCGTGGTGAATGGGGCGACGCTCGCGGAGGATCGGTTTGGGCAATTAACTTCAGCAATGAATTTTGATGGTATCGACGATGATATCACTATCCAGAACTCCCCTGAACTGATGATTTTAGGAGACATCACGATGAGTGCCTGGGTTAGAACAGAAGGTTATGACCAAGTGCACAATTACCAGACCGTCATATCCAAGCGTCAACAAGACTACTCTTGGCAATATGCTATGGGAATTAGTTATCATTTTCCAAACTCACATGCAACTAAGTTCATTACTTCCAGAGGAAATGGCCCCGGAAATCAAGATCAAGTTTGGTCAGTTACTCCGGTTGAGACAAATCAATGGGAGCATTGGACATGTGTATATGAAGGCAATGAAATAAGAATTTATAGAAATGGCATACTCGACACTTTCGGGTTTAATGATGTAGTTACTCCGGTTCAAGATGGCGTTCTGCTATTCGGTAGGTCTCATACTTGGAATACTGCGGAGCAGTTCCTCGGCTCCATCGACGACATCGCCATCTACAACCGCGCCCTCACCCCTGCAGAAATCACCCAACTCTACGCTGCTGCCGAAGAACCCGTTGCGACCTGCGCACCCCTCGCGCCCAACTTACAAAACTGACTGGTCGGTTACTGGCCCTTCTGCGGCAATGCCAACGACGAAAGCGGCAATGGCAACAACGGCGTGGTGAATGGCGCGACGCTGGCGGAGGATCGGTTTGGGAATGCGAATAGCTGCTATTACTTTAACAACAATCACATTCAATTACCAAGTGAATTTGGATTTACATCACCCACTGGCGAGTTTACGACCTCGATTTGGTTTAACTCCAACTTCACCACTAATCCGCAACAATTTTTCCTGGATCTGAGATTTGGCAATCAGGTCAGAATTGTGCTTGACGAGTTTAACACATTAGATTTTAATGTTGAAGGGCCCATTGGAGGCGGTTGGGTCAACGGACCTGCTAATACTGACTACATAGGTGAATGGACTCATATGGTTGGAGTAGTCAGACAAGACAGTTTGTTTCTCTACCTGAATGGTCAACTCGTTAATAGTAATTCCGCCAATAACATTTTCTCCGTGCCTTTCAATGCTGAGAGCGGCATCTGCAATTCTTGCGGAAATGAAATCTACAGATCGATTGGCGCAACAGATAATTTATATCCGAATCAATTCACAATTGGCTCCATCGACGACATCGCCATCTACAACCGCGCCCTCACTCCTGAAGAAATTACACAGCTGTACACGGGTGCCGCCGCCCCCTGCAACCTCATCGCCAGCGAAACACAAGACACGCCCGTAGAAGTTGGTGGAAGTGCGCAGATGTATGTAACGCTCAACGCCACCGACTACAGCATGCAGTGGCAAACCAACGCAGCGGGACTCGGATGGATGGACGTGCAAGACAACAACACCTATACCGGCAGTCAAACGCAAAATCTACTCATCAGCAACGCAACGCTGGCCAACCACGAACAGCCTTTCCGTATCATCGTCACCGACGGCATCTGCAACGATACCTCCGACGTGGCTTTGCTGCTGGTCAACAACACCTGCACGGCGTATGATACCATTACATCTACCGTGGAAGTCTTCGACACCCTCACCATCGAGAACGTGGTGGAGGTCTATGATACGCTCACCATCTACAACACTATCGACATCTTCGACACCACCAACGTCACTGTAGAAGTGTTCGATACGATTACCAACGTGATTGACGTGTTTGATACCACCACCATCTTTTTGCAAGTGGATATTTTCGACACACTCTTCATCGATGTGTACGACACGACCTACGTCACCCTCACGGATACGACCTACATTCAAATCATCGACACAGCGTATGTAACGGTGACAGATACACTGCTCATCGACATCACGTTCGTTGGCTTCGAAGGACAACCGAGCTGGCTCAACACGTTGCTCGTTTACCCCAATCCCGCCAGCGACCACATCACCATCGATTACGGCAACTTCGCACTGATGGCCGGCTACAACACGATCATCACCGATGCCGCAGGTGCTACGGTGTATTCAAGTGCAGTCAACACGCAACAAGCAACTATCGACATCAACGCATGGGGCGCCGCCGGGGTGTACTACCTGAGTGTCTATGATGTGAATGGTGCAGTGGTGGTGGTTAGGCAGATTGTACTGGAGTAGAAACTTTCGCAGAGGGTGATTTATCGCAAAGACCGCTGAGACAATTTCTCGCAAAGACCGCAGAGGGAGATGCACGCAGAGTTCGCAAAGTAGAATTCACTTAGAAATTTCGAAGGGAGCCTTCTCTGCGTGATTTTTACTTTGCGCACTTTGCGAGAAATCCCCCTCTGCGCCCCTTTGCGTGCATCTCCCTCTGCGGTCTTTGCGATACCTCCCCTCTGCATGAAAACCCAACCTCACACCACCATCAAATTACACCCCCGCACATCCGCAAAATCATACCGCCCCGTCACTTCAAAACGTCCATCACCATGCACCACGCCTAAGTCCTGCGTGGCAATGAATGCACACGAATCGACATTTGCCAGATCCATGATGTTGAGTCCGCCTTTGCCGGTGGTGAAATTGCTCAGCGGATCCTGCACATCGCGCACGGTCACTGCCATCCACGGCGGACAGCGAAACACACCCTCGCCCTGCGAATAAGCCTGCGACAATAATTCCGTCATACCATACTCACTGTGCACGTGCGCCGCCTGAAACGCGTCCTTAATCACACGATGCACCTCTTCGCGAATCATCTCTTTGCGACGGCCCTTCATGCCGCCCGTCTCCATGAAAATCGTATGCGGCAGAGCGGTGGGCATGGCCTCCGCGAAATCAAGTAACGCAAACGTGACTCCGAGCACCAGATTCTTTTTGCCTTCCGCCTCAGAGCGCACCAACGCGTCGCGCAACTCCGCGTGATGCTTTAGAAAAAAACCACTGCCCGGCTGAGCCTGTGCGATGAACTCCTCGGCCATCAGAATCAACGACGAACCTTCGCGCTCGAGATACGATGGCAACAACGCGTAGATGACATAATCGGAAGGCGAACCATATGCGAGTTCAAACCCTCGCTGAAACGAACGACGATAGCTGTCGAGCGCGCGCACCTCATGCCGGCTCGTTTGCATGCCCGTTGTCCCACTGCTGGTGAAAACCACCTCCGGAATAAACTCCCCCGACACCACGCGATGCGTCTTAAAAAAGGCTATCGGCAAATAGGGAATGTCGGCAGCCTGTTGTATGTCATCATAGCGAACATGAATCGCCTCGAGATACCGGCGATAGATGTCGCAATGCACGGCCTGATGACGAAATACGGCCAACGCCGC
>CANHYZ010000074.1 GCA_947464885.1 Flavobacteriales bacterium | reverse complement strand
AATGATTGGAATTTGTCGCGCTCACGTTTTTGGGGAATTCCGCTGCCCATCTGGCGCACGGAAGACGGTACAGAGGCTTTGTGTATCGGTAGTGCAGCAGAATTAAAGGCTGAAATTGAGAAAGGAATTGCAGCCGGATTCATGAGCGCGAATCCGCTAGCGGCCTTTGAAGCAGGTAACAACAGCAAGGAAAATTACAACACATTCGATTTACATAAGCCCTATGCCGACGATATCGTTTTGTGTTCGCCATCGGGTAAGCCCATGCACCGCGAGTCCGACTTGATTGATGTATGGTTTGATAGCGGCGCAATGCCCTACGCACAGCTGCACTATCCTTTTGAGAACAAAGAGCTCATTGATGAGCGAAAAGCTTTTCCTGCCGACTACATCGCTGAAGGTGTAGACCAGACCAGAGGCTGGTTCTATACACTGCATGCCATTGCCACGATGTGTTTCGATTCGGTGGCATACAAGAACGTAATCTCCAACGGACTGGTGCTCGATAAGAACGGCAACAAAATGTCGAAGCGATTGGGGAATGCTGTCGATCCGTTTACAACGATTGCCAAATACGGCCCTGATGCCACGCGCTGGTATATGATTACCAATGCGCAGCCGTGGGACAATTTGAAGTTCGATGTGGAAGGAATAGCAGAGGTGCAGCGCAAGTTTTTTGGTACGCTTTACAATACGTATGGTTTCTTCGCCATCTACGCCAACATCGATGCGTATGTGCCGCAGGCATCGCATCAGGTTGCGTTGAATGAGCGTAGCGAATTGGATCGTTGGATTATTTCGAAATTGAACAGTCTCATTCAAACGGTAACAACCTGTTTGGATGATTTTAATCCGACTGCAGCTGCCCGCGAAATCGAGGAGTTCGTAGATGCACATTTGTCCAATTGGTATGTTCGCCTGTCACGCAAGCGCTTTTGGCACGGTGAATTGACCACAGACAAGCGTGCGGCTTACGACACACTGCATGAGTGTTTGGTAACGGTTGCACAATTGGCTTCTCCATTTGCACCATTCTTCTGTGAATGGCTCTATAAGAATTTGACGGATACGGCGCGCGCTCAGGGGACATTGTCGTCTGATAGCATGAAAGCAGAATCAGTGCACTTGTCCTTCATTGTGGTTGCAAAAGAGACAAGCATCGATCACGAACTGGAGAGCAGAATGGATTTCGCCCAGAAGATTTCTTCGATGATCTTGTCGATCAGAAAGAAAGAGAACCTGCGTGTGCGACAGCCGCTACGCAGCATCCGCGTTCCTATTCTGCACGAGTCGGATCGCGACCGTATTGAAGCGGTAGCCGATATTATCCTGGCAGAAACGAACGTGAAGCAGCTTGAATTTGTGGATGAGTCGCAAGCAAAAATCGTCAAGGACCTCAAGCTGAATTTCAAAACGTTGGGCAAGAAATGTGGCAAACACATGAAGGCTGTGCAGGCGTTCGCGCAGGAGCATCCGCAGGAAGTAATTACCGGAATCGAGCAATCGGGCTTGTTTACAGTAACCGTGGAAGGTGAGTCGATTGAATTGGTCACGGAGGATGTTGAAATCATCCCGGTGGATATTCCCGGGTGGAAGGTGGCCAATGACGGGGCGCTGACCGTGGCATTGGATATCACACTGGATGAGGAATTGCGCCGGGAAGGCGTTGCCCGTGAGTTGGTTAATCGTGTCCAGAACCTCCGTAAGGAGGAGGGTTTTGATGTAACCGACCGAATAATTGTCAAGATTGTATCAACACCGACGATTCGTGAGGCAGTCGCATCAAATTCAGAATATATTCGCAGCCAGATTCTGGCCGAATCGCTGGAGCTGCTCGATTCAATGGAAAACGGACACGACGTTGAGATTGAGGAAGGTAGCACCACCAAAATCGCCCTTTTCAAACTAAATTAACTCACTTACCCATGGCAAAGAAAGTAGCCAAAAAGCCGGCCCCTAAGAAGGCAGTAAAGAAGGTTGTTTCTAAAGCAAAACCGGCCAAAAAAGCAGCGAAGCCTGCAGCGAAAGCAGCTCCTAAAAAGGCAGTAAAAAAGACAGCTAAGCCTGCAGCTAAGAAGCCTGCAGCTAAGAAGCCTGCAGTAAAAAAGGCTGCCGTTAAAAAAGTTGTAGCCAAGAAAGTGGCACCGAAGAAAACGGCAAAACCGGTGAAGAAGGCTGCAAAACCGGTTAAGGTTGTGAAGAAGGTAGCGAAGCCGGTAAAAAAGGCCGTTGTTAAAAAGTCGGCGAAACCTGCGCCGAAAAAGGCAGTAAAAAAGCCTGTAGCCAAGAAGGTTGCCCCTAAGAAAGTTGCAAAGCCCGCAGCGAAGCCTGTCGTTAAGGCAAAGCCTGTTGCTAAGGCGAAGCCTGTTGTGAAGGCGAAGCCCGTAGCGAAAGCCAAGCCGGCTCCAAAGCCTGTAGCTCCGAAGCCTGCTCCGGTAGCGAAGCCTGCTCCGGCGCCTAAGCCGGCTCCAGCTCCCGCTCCTGTGGTGAAGAAAGAAGAGCCGATGGTGCAGCCGAAACCGGCCCCAGCACCTGTAGTTAAAAAGGAAGAAAAGAAGAGTATGACAGAAGTACGATATTCAGATAAGGACCTCAAGGAGTTCGAAACCCTTATTCACGAGAAGTTGAAAGTAGCGAAATCCGATTTGGAGGAGCTCAAGTTGTCGCTTTCGCACGAAGGTGATAATTCAACCGATGATACTGCACCGACCTTCAAAATGATGGAAGACGGCAGTGAGACGATGAACCGTGAGGAACTTTCCCAGTTGGCCTCACGTCAGGGGAAATTCATCGTGAATTTGGAGAATGCATTATTGCGCATTAAGAACAAGACCTACGGTATTTGCCGTGTAACCGGTAAGTTGATTCCAAAAGAACGCTTGCGCCTGGTTCCTCATGCTACCCTGAGCATCGAGGCGAAGAACATGCAATAATCACAGAATTTGAAATGGAGTGATGCTTGGCCTCAGGCTGTGTATCACTCCATTTCCTTTTGATTTTCCCTTGAAAAAAGCACTACTGACCATCCTGACCATCATCACCCTTGATCAAATCCTGAAGATCTGGGTGAAGTTGAATTTTCATTACGGCGAGAGCAGAACAATCATTCCGGGATGGCTGGATTTGCAGTTTGTGGAAAATCCGGGAATGGCCTTCGGCTGGATGATTCCCGGTGAGGCCGGAAAGCTCACCCTAAGTATTTTTCGTTTGATCGTTGTTTCGGGAATCACCTGGTATCTCTATCGACTCATTAAAGAAAAAGCGCATTGGGGATACGTGGTGTGCGTGAGTATGATTGTATCCGGTGCTTTGGGAAACATCATTGATAGTCTGGCCTACGGCGGGATGTTCGACCGTGGCTCCATGTACGATCCCGACTTTAATGACTACACCATGTATTTCGGCAAGGCCGAATTAAACTATGAAGGTTATGCCAAACCCTTGATGGGAAATGTCGTCGACATGTTTCATTTTACGGCGCGCTGGCCATGGGGTGAACCACATGAGCGCAGTGAAATCTTCCCACCGATATTCAATGTGGCGGATGCTGCGATCACCGTTGGCATTATCCTGATCATGTTGTTTCAGAGGAAGTTTTTTCCCAAGAAGGAAGATGCAGAATCAACTTCGGAAGAAACTGTTGAGGCGGTCAATCCGGAATCAACGGTCGAGTCCTAATCGGCAAAGTTCGAGTTTCACTTTTTCCCGGAAGAAAATGCGTGTTGCTGCTTCGAATGCGGCTGTGTAATCCGACACATAAAAGTGATCTTGTGGCGAACCATCACGATCCAGTAAATCTTCTTTCTCCAGTATCCCCTGCAGCTTACGTGCGACAACTTCAGCGGAATCAAACAACTTCACCTTTCCTTCGAAGTAGGCGTTGATTTCGTCTTTGATGAGCGGGTAATGGGTGCAAGCCAATACGAGTCCGTCGATGCCCGACAATAGCGGATCACTGAGGTATTCGGCGAGCACGGCGCGGCTGATGGTGTTGTTGTAAAAACCCTCCTCAATCATACTCGCCAGCAAAGGCGTAGCTAACGCGCTATAATGCAGACTTGGTTTTCTGCGAGAAAGTTTTTCCTGATAGACGCCACTGGCAATGGTCGTTTTTGTGGCGATGATGCCAAGGTTACGCAGTGATTCATCCGCAATGACTTCTTCAATCATGGGGTCAATCACATTGATAACGGGAACAGTGCCTTTGTAGGTGTCGCGCAGTGCTTCATAGGCCGCGGCCGACGCGGTGTTGCACGCAATAACAATGGCCTTGCAGTTTTTTTCCTCGAGCAGAAATTGGGTGATTTCGACCGCGTAGTGAGCGATGAGTTCTTTGGATTTATCCCCGTAAGGCAAGTGCGCAGTATCGCCGAAATAGACAATGGACTCATCGGGCAGAATGCGCTTGATGGCGCCGGCAACGGTTAGTCCGCCAATGCCGGAGTCGAAAATACCTATGGGGCGACGATTCGTCATGGGTATAAAAATAAGGCCCGGAGATATTCCGGGCCTTGATCTCAATCAATTGAGTTGTTATTTCTTAGGAGCTTCCTTGTCTTCGTTGGTGAAGTCCGGAATTCCGAGTTTCGTGCAAACCAGTTTGGTAACGTCATCACCGCCCATATAGAGCATTGAACCGGCACCTGCATCGAAGACGTACGTGTAGTTATTGGCTTTCGCAACATCTTCGATGGCTTGCTTGGCCTTGTTCAAAATCGGTTCGATTTTGCGCTGTTCTTCTGCTGAAACGTCGGCGCTGGCTTGTTCCTGGAAGTCATAAATTCCCTGACGCTTGGCTTCGATTTCTTTCACCTTGGTTTCAAGAATTACTTTCGGAGCAGTTTGCTCGGCTTTTTGAAAGTCAGCAACCAGTTTCTCATATTCTGTTTGCATGGCTACCAAAGCATCCTCGTATTGCTTCTTGTAAACGTTAAGTTCTTCGTAGGCTGTTTTGTACTCCGGCATGTGTTCAACAAGCAGCTGACCGTTGATGTGACCGAGTTTTTGAGCCTGAATGGCTACGAATGCGCAGCAGAACAGCGCGAGTAAGGTGATTTTTTTTGTCATAATAAAGTGATAATCGTGGGAATCCGCTTAACGAATTTCCGTGCCAAATGTAGGCATAGAAGTTATTTGTCTTTCACCGGAGTTCCGCCGCCCCCTTTCAAAGGCACTGTGCTTTTTCCGCCTTTACCTTGTGGATCGGTTTTTCCGCCGGCGCCCTGATTGTCTTCCCCGTTTTGTTCTTCGCCGCCTTCTTCATCCTCCTCGAGCGTTTCGCCCGGCTTCAGTCCCATTTTCTTAAGCACTTTATCGCTGATATCGTGCTTGGGATTTGTATAGAGCATATTGCTGTGGTTAGACTTGTCGAAAACCACCATCAAGGCGCTGGTTGAGGCCACTTCCTGAATGGCTTCATAAATCTGATCTTGGATGGGCTTAATCAATTCTTCTCGCTTTTTAAAAAGCTCACCATCCACGCCAAACTTGGCTGTCTGCATTTGCATAGCTTCTTCACGCTTCGATTGAATCTCGGCCTCGCGTTTTTGCTTCATCTCATCGGTGAGCAAAATTTTCTCCGCTTGGAGCGCTGTTTCCAACTTGGCAATCGTCTCATACTTGTTCTCAATGTCTTTTTGCCATTGATTACTAAGCTTATTAATTTCTGCTTGTGCTTGCTGGTATTCTGGAATATGACTCAGAATGTATTTGGTATCGACGTAAGAGAATTTTTGGGCCGAAACGGCAAGACCAAGAATACACAGTGCGAGCGTAAGAAAATATTTCATGGCGTATGTCAACTAAAAGTGTTCGAATTTACGGTTTATAATTCACCCATATTCATACCGATGGAGAAGTGGAATTGTCCGCGGGCCATGTTGGGATAATTCGGTAAGTCGTCTAGTCTCCATCCGTAATCAAATCCAAGCAAACCGAACATCGGTAGGAAAATGCGCAATCCGGTTCCTGCCGAACGATAGACTTGGTAGGGGTTGAATAACCGCAAATCACTCCAGGTATTGCCCGCCTCTGCAAATGCCATCATAAAAATGGTTGCACTCGGGTTGGTCGACAGCGGATAGCGCAGTTCAGCGCTGTATTTGGCGATGGCCGGAGCTCCCGTGTTTTGGTTCGGAGAGGTCAGGGTCAAATCATCATACCCGCGCAAGTTCACGATTTCACGTCCATCAAGCAGGAAGCCACTCAGATAAACTCCACCGAGGTAAAAACGTTCGAAGGGTGTAAGGCCAAGGTCTTTGTTGTAAGCGCCGATAAACCCTAAGCCCACATTGGTGTGAAGCACGAATTTGCGGTCCTTATGCTTGTTGAGCGCCGTATACCAATGAGCGGTGATTTTCATTTTGTAGTACTCTACAAATTTGAAACGCTCTTCCAGGCTCATGTTTTCGTAGTCAAATGTTTTTCCGCCAAACTTCTCTTGAAGCAATTTATAGGGCGGCGTAATCTTGGTCGTGAACGTAATCTGTGAACCGTATGTAGGATAGATTGGCTCACTGGTGGAGCTGCGTGAAAGCGTGAAGTTGTAGGCCAGGTTGTTGGCGATACCGTTGGAGAAGTCACCAAAGAACGCCCGATAATTGTTGAGGATGAATTTCTGATAGGAAACCCCCGTGTACAACACGAAATAGTCGTCAGGACGCTGCAGACGTGTTCCGATACTTACCGATCCACCGATAACTTTCAGCTCCTGCAAATTCGGGTTGTCGTCGCCAACTTGATAATTTTCACGCAAGAATGCACTGTTATCCAAATCGCTTTGACGCAGCTTCTTAAGCTGTCCGTTGGTTTGACGGGAGATGCTCGACGACACACTCAACGAGGTCGGCTTCTTTCCACCCAACCACGGTTCTGTAAACGAGATGTTGTACGATTGAAAGAATGTTCCGTTGGAGGATGCGCTGAGTGAAAGACGCTGTCCATCGCCCGTAGGCAGAGGACTCCAGCTTTCGGCCTTGAAAAAGTTGCGCATCGAGAAGTTGGTGAAGCTCAGTTGCAGCGAGCCTACAACTCTTCCGCCGCCCCAGCCGCCACTGAGTTGGATCTGGTCGTTGGGTTTTTCTTCCAGGACATACTCCAGATCCACCAGGCCTTCATCAGGTCGTGGATTGGTGCGGACGTCAAAAGCCTCCTGATTGAAATAGCCGAGGGAGGCCAATTCGCGTTGAGTACGAATGATGTCGCTGCGGTTAAACAGCTCACCGGGTCGAGTCCGGAGTTCACGGAAAATCACATGGTCATTCGTCTTGGTGTTGCCGCTGATACCCACACGTCCGATACGGAATTGTTTTCCTTCGTTCATGCGAATCTCGATGTCGATACTGTCGGGATCAACCAACGTTTCCACCGGAAAAGCATAGAAGGCGAGGTACCCATCATCGGTGTATAGCGATGAAAGATCGATTCCTTGCGGATTGAAATTGAGACGCGTCTCCAGTTGTTCAAGGTTGTAGATATCGCCTCGGCGAATGTTCAATACACTATCCAGACGACCTGTGGTGTATTTGGTGTTACCTACGAAGTTGATGTTGCGGAAATAGAATCGCTTGTCCTCCTCGATTTTCATGTAGATGCCGACGCGTTCACTGTTGATGACGTAAACGGAATCATAGGCAATTTTGGCATTACGAAATCCCTTCTTGTTGTATTTCGCAATGATCTTCTGCTTGTCCTCTTCGTATTTTTCTTCAATGAATTTCGACGATTTGAAAACGCGTGACCAGTCGCGTTCTTTGGTTTCCTTCATTGTCCGTTTGATGGTGCTGACACTCATCACGGGCTGAGGTTTTTTTCCTTTGATGAAGAAAAAGTCTTTGGTCTCTTGTGCAATGCCGGCGCCCTCAATGACGATTTCTTCAATCTTCACACGGTCGCCGCGATTAATGTCGAACTCGAGTATGACGCCATTTTGCAAAGTGGCATCTTCACGCTCGGTAATGCTTATGGTTGCCCCGTAGTAGCCCTTATCGATGTAGTAGTCCTTGATGGTTTTTATAGCGTTGTTCTTGACGTTATCCGTGCTGATCGTCATGGTGCGCAGGTCAAGTTTTTCACGCAAGTTGTCGGCTTCCGATTTTTTAATTCCGTTGATGACATACTTGGTCATGCGCGGTGATTCTTTCAGCGTAATCACCAGGTAGACGTCATTCCCTCTAAACTCTGCCGCGTAAATACCGATATCCGTAAACAGCTTCTGTTTCCACAGCTT